>JAISAA010000003.1 GCA_031266955.1 Oscillospiraceae bacterium
AACAAAACTCCGAATATAAATATGATCCCGAGAAGCTTCAAATCGCATATCTTTTTGAGTTCATTGAACATCTATTCGTTTCTCCCTGTGTGTGACGATCGACGCCGCGGCTATGCCGATAAGCGGCAGAAGCCCCGCGAGGATGATCTCCGGCGCTTCTATGCTTCGCAGAAAAAGCGAATGGAAAACGCTCCCGGCGGTATAGACTCCGTAGCAAATCATATTTTGGTCGGTCAACGCCATATCCAGCGTGTTCCACGCGGTAAAGCCCAAAGCCAAACCGGCCGGGACCGCCTTTAGCATGAGCGCGACCATGTTGGACGAAAAGCGCGACAGCACGAAGGATATTCCGGCGCAGCCGACGCACAGGCTGACGGTCATCGCGCCGAGTATGAGAGTGTAGCTGCGGAAGGTGACGTCGTAAAGGACGACGGCGAGGTCGAACGCGCCTATATGCGCCGACCAATATTTGCCCGCGTCGGTCAGCGTGAAAAACGCGCCGTAGCTCACGGCTACTATCAGCAGCCCCAGCAGCAGCGCCGCTAACAGACAGGCGGCGGCTTGAATTTTCAACACAGCCCTGCCCTTGACGGACGAATAGAGCAAAAAGTGCAGCTTGCGGTGGCGGTCGGTCACGATGAGCGGGGACGTGAGCAGGAGAACGGCGATGACGGCGAACAGCCCTGCAAACGTCGCGTAATCGCTGAAAGTCTCGTGCAGGCCGTAGCGCGTAAGATTCCTTTCAGTCGTGTTGATGTAGAGCTGCTCGGCGCGGTGGATGACGGGGCTGTACACCGAAGAATCTTCGGGAAAGAGGGTCATACCCAGAACGCCGCCGTCGGCGTCGATGCCGTTCCGGTCGTAGTCGAGAAAATATACATAGTAGTTCTCGAGCGCCCGTAACGCGAACCATTTTCTGTGCGATTCATATATCAGGTCACGGATAGCCGCGTCATCCGATTGAAACTTGTCCCTCTCCGCTTCGTCCGCGCCTTCAAGCCTTTGAGAGTAGTTGCCGTAATAATCCTCCTGATACTCCGCGAAAGAGTGGACGCCATAATCGGCAAATAACGGTTCGGCGGCTATCATAGCGTCTATTTCCGCCTCAAGCGCCGCCGCCCTGCCGGGAATATCAAAGTCCGCCAGCTCCTCCGGCGAGAGCGTGTCGCCATATAGGTCGAACATCTCGTTTTGCCAATCGCCGTAGGTGTTGAAAGATCCGGGATTGCGCATATTGGAGTTGAAGCTGTCAACGTACGGGCGCATGAAAGCGAAGAACATCAACACGCCAATAACGGCGACAATCAGCAGTATACGGGGGTTTGCTATCTTTTTCAGTTCATTGAACAGCAGCCGCATACTCACACCGCCCCGTCGCGGTAAATGTACAGAAATACGTCCTCAAGATTCGGGCTGACGCTCCGGGCGGACGCGGAGCAGTCCGTTTCGCCGACAAAGCGCGTGACCGTCGTGCCGTTGTCCTGATGCTCCGTGAGCGCGAAGTACGGCGTTTTTACGGCGGCGACGTCGTCCGTCTCGTAGACCTTGCCGGCGAGGGTGGCGCAGAGCGCGGCGAGGTCGTCGTTGGCGAACAGCTTGTGGTCCTTGAACATGATTACGCGGCCCGCTATGGTCTCGACGTCGGATACGATGTGCGTCGAGAGGATGACGATGCGGTCCTTGGAGAGCGACGAGATCAGGTTGCGGAAGCGGACGCGCTCACGGGGGTCAAGCCCGGCGGTCGGCTCGTCGAGTATGAGGATCCTCGGGTCGTTGAGCATGGCTTGGGCGATGCCGACGCGCTGGAGCATACCGCCGCTGAATTTCTTCATCTTCTTGTCCCGCACGTCAGATAGGCCGACTACCTCGATCAGCTCGTCGGTCTTGTGTTTGGCGGTCGCGCGGTCGATGCATTTGAGAGCGGAGAGATAGAGCAGGAACTCGCGGGGCGAGTGGTTCTTGTAGTAGCCGAAGTCCTGCGGCAGGTAACCGACTATATCCCGATAAGTGGCATCTAACTTGATGATGTCGTCGCCGTTCCACAGGATCTCGCCCTTAGTTGGGAAAATCAATGTCGCCAGCATCTTGATCAACGTCGTCTTGCCCGCGCCGTTCGGTGCGAGCAGCGCGTACACGCCGCCCGAGAATTCGAGCTCGACGTCCGCGAGCGCGGTGAAGCTACCGTAGTTTTTTGTGATATTATGAAGCGACAGCATATACCTTGACCTCCGATAACATTCGTGATATTTGGTGGATGAATATCCCCGCGCCGACGGCGGCGAGCGCGGCGGAAAGGGCGACGGGCGCGTCGCGGAGCGCGTTTTCCCACGACTGCCCCAGCGCGAGCGGAAATGTGAGACTAAAGGACACCCATACCGCCGAATACGCGGCATACGCCCATTGTGCCCTTATAAACCGCATGACCGACAACCCCAAAACGGCGCAGATAAACAGTGCGGACAAGCAGACCGGGAACAGTGAGGCGAACTCGCGGGCGCCGCTCGCGCTCGCGGCGGCGACGACCGCCGTAAAGGCGACCCCGACAGTCGAGTAGCACAGCGCGCGCAGCGCGGCGACCTGCCGGACGGTATAGCGGCAAGTCTGTTTGAGCTCGTACAGGCCGCTCGCCCGTTCGGACACCTCGGCAAACAGCGTGATTATCAGAAACGCCAGCGGCGCGGCGCCGACGGCGGCGGAGCGGCGGTAGTCGCGCGGCGTAAAAGCGAACACGGCGACCACCATCGCCACGGTCACGGCGGCAAAGAGCAGGCTGTAGCCCGTATCCCAAAAGATGAAGCGCAAACCGAGCGCCCTTGCCATCTCGGCGATCCGCTCTCGCGCGCGCTGCGGCTTGACAAGCCCCCGCGCGAGGATATAGTCGATACTGGCGTTCTTTTCTCTCTCATTCATAGTCGGCAAACTCCTTTCTCAGCAGATTGATCAGTCGGTAATATTTGGATTTCACGCTCCCCTCCGGCAGCCCGGTCACGCCGGCGAGCTCCGCGAATGTGTACCCGCCGAAGATATGCAGCCTGAAAATTTTCTGCGTGTCCGCCGGCAAGCCGCCGACATAGGCGCACACCTTTTCCGCGAAGTCGCCGTCCTCGAGCTGCCGGGTAAAATCCGTTTCGTCTATCGGCTCCACGTCGTCGATCGGAAGCGTTTCCCTTGCGTTGCGGTAAGCGCGGGAACGGTAGTAGTCCACCAGCTTGTTCGCGGCGATTTTGTACAGCCACGTCCGGAACCCCGCACCGCGCCCCGGGTCGTAGTGCCCGATAGTCCGCAGGCACGATATAAATATCTCCTGCGTCAAGTCGAGCGCGGTATCAAAGTCCCCCACTTGTCTGCGCACAAAGCCGTGGACATCGTCGTAATAGCGCCGAATAAGCCCATCGGCAGCCTCGCGGTCGCCGTTCCGCTTGATCCGCCTTATCAGCCGCAGCTCATCCAACCGCATACCC
>JAISAA010000162.1 GCA_031266955.1 Oscillospiraceae bacterium
TGCGAGCGCGGCGCGGCGTACTACTGCTTCTGCGAGCACGTCAGCCACGACGAGCGCGAGCACGAGACTCTCGGCCTCGTCTCGCGAGAGGACGACCCGTGCCGCGCCCTGCCATACGACGAAGCAAAGCGCCGCGCCGGCTCGGAAGCTCACGTCATACGTATGAAGACCCCGCGCGAGGGAAGCACGAGCGTATACGACGAGGTGTTCGGCGGCGTGACAGTCGAAAACGCTACGCTCGACGATATGGTGCTCCTGAAATCCGACGGAATGCCGACGTATAATTTCGCGAACGTCATAGACGACCATCTGATGGGCGTAACGCACGTCCTGCGCGCCGCGGAATATATCAGCTCCGCCCCGAAATACACGCTGCTGTACAAGGCCTTCGGCTGGGAGGAGCCAAGGTACATCACAGTTTCTAACATAATGCGCGACGAGCGGCATAAGCTCTCAAAGAGGCTCGGCGACCCGACGTATGAGGACTTGCTCGCGGAGGGATATCTGCCCGAGGCGATAATCAATTACATCGCCCTGCTCGGCTGGAGCCCCGGCGGAGAGCGGGAAATATTCACGCTCGCGGAGTTAGAGCGCGTATTTTCCGTAAAAGGCATTTCAAAGTCCCCGGCGCTGTTCGACAAGGTAAAGCTGCGCCACTTCAACGCGGAATATATCAGGGCAAAGCCGCCGGAGGACTTCGCCGCGCTCGCGGAGCCGTATATCAGAAAGGCTGTGCCATCGCCTGACGCCGATATAGCGGCGCTCGCGGAGCTGATACAGCCGCGGTGCGAGCTTTTGTCTGAAATACCCGGAACACTGGATTTCATCGGCGCGGTCCCCGAACACGGCGCGGAGCTTTACGTCCACAAAAAGTCCGGGACGGACGAAAAAATATCGCTCGATATGCTGCAAAGGCTGAACCCGGAGCTCGCGGCGCTGCCGGACTGGACGCGTGACGGCGTGTACGGCGTCTGTGAAACGCTTGCCGAAGCGCTCGGCGCGAAAAAAGCGCTCGTGATGTGGCCGCTGAGGATAGCGCTGTCCGGCAAGCTCGTGACGCCGGGAGGGGCGGCGGAGCTCGCCGCCGTACTTGGCCGAGAAGAATCGCTCAAACGGATCGACGCGGGAATTATAAAACTTGAGGTATTGGTGTAAAGTATGAAAAGATTCAATCTTATAGCCGCGATACTCATAGCGGCGGCGCTTTTGACGCTCGTCACGCTAACAGTGCGTCAGCTCGCGGTCGGAGAGTCCGACGCGCGGGACACGCCGACCCCGCCCGCCACAATAACGCCGGATTCACAGACCACTCCGACGCGCGCGCCCGACAGCGGCGCGACGCCTGACGACACGCCCGATATCCCCCCGCCGCCCACGCTTCCGCCCGTGGAGGGAGACCGCTTCACGATAGAAGCCCCCTACGGCCGCGAGCGGCTTTCGATAACAGTTGACACCGCCGGCTATACGCGCGAGGAAATGGAGGACGGCGACCTGTACTACGCGAAATCGGACGAGTCGCGCTCCGTGTTCATCGAGATCATATTCGTCGGGGACAGCTTAAGCGCGCGTAAGCCGTCGTTCCTCGACGCGTATCTGCCGGGCTTTATAAATTGGGAGGACCTCGGCGAGGTGCTTGTCGCGTCAAGCGCCGTCGTCAGCGAGGGGATAACCGTCACGGACGGCGTCTCGACGTTCGACGCGTGGCTCATCGAGGTGGACAACGGCTTTTTCGCCGTCGTCGCGGGCTATCAAACGCTTGAGCAGGGCGGCGAGCTGTACAGGATGCTGAATACCCTTACGTTTGAGCGGTAATTGCGATTTTTGCGATAATGTAAAGCGCCCGCTATTCGCCGCGGCGGACCTCGGTTATGCCGCGGACGCCGCGCAGGCGCGACATTGCGGCCCCCAGCTCGTCGCTGTTCTTAACCTCGAGCGTAATAGCGACGTCCGTCGCGCCGCCGTTGGCTTTTGCGGAAAATGCGGTCATTTTCAGCTTCATCGCGCCCATCGCGGAGGAAATATCCATCACAAGCCCGTCGCGCGTGTTCGCCGTTATCGCGAGCGAGGCGTAATAAATGTCCGTTTCGGAATTCGCCCACTCGACATTTATCCAGCGGCCGGCTTCATCCTGGTCTCCGCGCGATTTAAGGTAATTCTGACAGTCCCCGCGGTGGACCGACACGCCGAAGCCGCGCGTTATAAAGCCCACTACGGCGTCCCCCGGCACCGGCGCACAGCACTTCGCGAACTTTACGAGGCAGTTGTCCAGCCCCTCGACGACGACGCCGGACACCTGATTTTTGCGCTTTGACGTTTTGAGCTCGCCGAACGCCGGCGGCAATTCGTCCTTCCGGCGCGCGCGCGCCGCGACCGCGAGATCGTCACGTATCTTATTTACGGCCTTCTGCGCGGAAATGCCGCCGTAGCCTATCGCGGCCAACAGGTCGTCGAGCGTTGGGAACGAGAGCTTTTCCAAAACGCGCGGCAGCGCGTCCTCGCGCGTTACGTCTAAAAGCTTCAAATTCGCGCGGCGCAGCTCTTCCTCCAGAGCCACGCGGCCGTGGACGATGTTTTCGCCGCGCTTTTCTTTTTTGAACCACTGGCGTATCTTGTTGCGCGCCTCCGGGCTTTTTATGATGCCCAGCCAGTCGCGGGAGGGGCCCTTGGACGCTTTTGACGTCAAAACCTCAACGATGTCGCCGTTTTGCAGCGCGTGCGAGTACGGGACTATGCGGCCGTTTACGATGGCGCCCGTCATTGAATTGCCTATCGCCGAGTGGATGCTGTACGCAAAGTCGATGGGCGTCGCGCCGGCGGGGAGGTTGATAACGTCGCCCTTCGGGGTGAACACGAACACCTCATCGGCAAACATATCGGCGTGCAGTGACTGATAAAACTCCTGCGCGTCGGAGTCCTGCTGCGATTCGAGCAGGCGGCGTATCCACGCGAATTTTTGCTCGTCACTTGTTCTCGCCGAAACGCCGTCCTTGTATTTCCAGTGCGCGGCGACGCCGTATTCGGCGACGTGGTGCATATCGCGCGTGCGTATCTGGACCTCGAACGGGATGCCCTCGCCGCCTATTACCGTCGTGTGCAGGCTTTGGTAGCCGTTCGGCTTTGGCGTCGTGATATAATCCTTGAAGCGGCCCGGGATCGGGCGGAAAATATCGTGTATCTGGCCCAGCGCGTAATAACATTCGGAGATCGTGCCGACGACAACGCGGAACGCGTAGAGGTCGAGTATCTCGCCAAAGGTTTTTTCCTGAGACTCCATTTTGCGAAAGATGCTGTAGATGTGCTTGATGCGCCCATAGACCTCGCAGCCGGTCCCCTCGTTTAACCGAGAGCGTATTTTTTCTTCCGTTAAAGCAAAAAACGACGAGTTTTCACGCTCGCGTTCAAGTAATCCGGTGCGTATACGCTCGTAAGCTTCCTTATCTAAATATCTAAGGGACAGGTCTTCAAGCTCCCATTTTATCTTTTGCATACCGAGGCGGTGCGCTATCGGGGCGTAGACCTCCATTGTCTCAAGCGATTTTTCGCGCTGCTTTTCGGGCGTTTGGTATTCCATCGTGCGCATATTGTGGAGCCTGTCGGCGATTTTTATCAGGATCACGCGGATATCGCGCGCCATCGCCATCAGCATTTTGCGCAGATTCTCCATCTGCTCTTCTTCTTTGCTGGTGTACTGCACGCGCGTGAGCTTTGTAACGCCGTCCACAATATCGGCCACGTCGGCGCCGAAAAGCTTTGAAACCTCCTCGCGCGTGGCCGTCGTATCCTCAATGCAGTCGTGCAAAAGCGCGGCGATAAGCGAATCGTCGTCGAGGCCCATATCCGCGACGATACCGGCTGTTTCGAGAGGGTGCGAGACGTAGGGCGAGCCGTCGCGGCGGAGCTGCCCCTCGTGCCGCCTCGCGGCGAACTCATAGGCGGCGCGCAGACGGGCAAAATCGGCTGTGGGATTGTAGGCGCGAATAGAGCTTTCGAGGTATCCGTAGAGCTCGTCAGTCACCCGTTCCGTATTGTCAATCCCGTCAGCCATATCATTTCACCCTTTTAGCGCCTTCGTGCGGCCTTATATCTATGATATGCAATTGCACGCTGCGGCGCCCGCGGAAGTCGTTCAAATGCGGCGCGAACGCGACGTCGATCTCGTCGCCCTCGCGTATTTTGAGTGAATCCGCCTCGGCGGCGAAGAATATGCAATCGAGCGTAATACGGTTCTTTTCGATCTTGAGACGCGTATGCTTTCCGCCGCCGACCGGCAGGATGAACGTGACGCGCGCCCCTCGGATGACCATATTCGGCGGCAGATTCCCGTTCCCGAACGGCTCGAGCAGCGCAAATGATTTTACATTGTCAATATCCAGCAGGCGCGGCTTTTCGACCTCAAAATCAATGAAAAGCTTCGAGACGGGGCGGGTCTTTATCTCCTCGCGGTAAATTTCCGATATGCGCTCGCGAAACTCGTCGATATTATCGCGCGAGATGGTTATGCCCGCCGCCATTTCGTGCCCGCCGTAATTTATCAGCAGATCACAGCATTTTTGGAGCGCGGAGTACATTTTGAAATGCCCGAAGCTGCGGCAGGAGCCGCGGCCTATGCCGTCCTCGTCCATATTTATCATAACCGCGGGGAACATCCAGCGCTCCGCGGTCCTTGCCGCGACGATTCCCATAACGCCGTGGAACCATTTTTCATCGAATATGACGATCGGCCCGTCGGGCGCGGCCTCGCACATACGCTCCTCGACCTCGGCGAAAATGGAGCCTTCCAGCTCTCGCCTGCGCGTATTCAGCTCGCAGAGCTCGTGTGTCAGCCTTTCGGCCTCCGCCTCATCCTCGGTCAGGAGGATATTCACCGACAGCTCGGTTTGCCCCATCCGTCCGGCGGCGTTGAGGCGCGGGGCGATGGCGAAGCCGATAGCCGCCGAATCGACGTCCGCCTGCGGCGTACCGGCGGCGCGCATCAGCGCCATTAACCCCGGACGCGGATTTTGGGCGAGCTTGCGCAGCCCGGCGCGGATGAGCGCGCGGTTTTCCCCGACGACGGGCATAACGTCGGCGATCGTGCCGAGCGCCACAAGGTCCCCGTAAAGCTCTAACAGCTCTGCGGCCGGCCTATCCTTTTCGAGCGCGCAGACGAGCTTGAACGCGACGCCGACGCCGGCGAGCACGCTGAACGGATATCCGCTGTCCGGTCTTTTCGGGTCTACGACGGCGACCGCGTCCGGAAGCGCGTCCCTGCATTCGTGATGGTCGGTTATCACCAAATCGAGGCCGAGCTCGCGGGCGTACTCCGCCTCCTCTATAGCCGTTATCCCGCAGTCCACCGTCACCACGAGCCCATAGCCCTCGGACCAGAGATGCTCGAGCGCCGGGCGGTTGAGCCCATAGCCCTCGTCGGCGCGGCCCGGTATATATACGTCGCATTCCGCTCCGCGGGAGCGCAAATAGCTTTTCATCAGCGCGGACGCCGTCATCCCGTCCACGTCGTAATCTCCGTAAACGACGATCTTCTCGCCGCCGGCAAGCGCGCGTTCGATGCGCTCCGCGGCGGCGGAGATGCCGTCGAGGAGCATGGGGTCGTGGATATCGGACGGCCTGTCGGTGATAAAGCTCGCCGCGTCGTCGTATCCCGTCATTCCGCGCGAGCACATAAAGACCGCCGCCAGAGGGTTTATCCCTCTTTTGCACAGCCCGACCGCCGCATTCCTATCAAAGCCCTTTACCGACCATTCCTCAAAGCGCATAAAAACCTCCCGCGCCAGGCATACCTCGCTTACGCCACCATCAACACACGTCAACACGATCACCGTCAACACATATTACGCGAAACACACACAAAACGACTCAATTTATTATTATGGAACCATAATAACACTTAAAACGAGAAAAGGCAAGAGGAAATATGAAAAACTTCACCGGGCCGGGTTTATAGGCCTGTTTGATTTTCGCTTGACAACCTCCAACCGCCGTGGTATACTTCCCGCGCCGTTGAAATTCCGGCGCGCGATCACTATTCTATCAGCAGGAGGCGCCGTATGAATCTTGCCATTGCCACAGCTCCATGCAAGGTCTGATAGCGGACGGGGGTTGCATGGAGCGGTAGCGTAAACTGCCGTCCGGATCGGGCTTTGCATTCTGTTCTATAATAAGAATTGAAGGAGCAAAGCCATGAATAAAATGAATATGTTTTCAGGACTCCGGGACTTTTTTGTCCTCTGGAGTTCTCAAGCCGTGTCGAGCCTCGGTACGGCTATGACTAATTTCGCGCTTATCATTTGGGTCTACAGTCAAAAGGGTACGGCGTCCAGTATTACGCTGCTGACACTCTGTTCCTTTTTGCCGACCATTCTTTTCCGCTTCATAGCCGGGGCCATCGCGGACCGATGGGATAAAAAGCGTATCATGCTGCTTGCCGATTTGATTGCCGCCTGCGGCACGGTGACAGTTTTGGCGCTGTATTCCTTTTCCGCGCTGCGAGTGTGGCATCTGTACATCATCAACTTTCTGCTCAGTTTTATGAACTCGTTTCAGCGTCCGGCCGCTGATGTGGCGACAAGCCTGCTTGTGCCAAAGGAGCAATATATAAGGGTCAGCGGGTTACAGTCCTTTTCCGGTTCCGTCATCACTATATTGGCGCCGGCTCTCGGAAACATCCTGCTCGCGTTCGGCGGGCTGGCGACAGTCTTAATCGTTGACCTCGCCAGCTTTGCGGTCGCGTTTGTCACGCTGTTGGTTTTCGTCAAGATACCGGCTGTGGTACGCAATGCCGAAGAAGCGCGGGAGACTTTTGTGAAAAGCTGTATGGCAGGGATAAACTTTCTGCGGGAACACACGGCGCTTTTGCGCATGAGTCTGTTTTTCGCTGTTGGCAACTTTTTGGCTAAGTTGGGCTGCGACGGTATGCTGCCCGCCTATATCTTGGGCAGGACGGGCGGCGATCAAAAAGCGCTCGGTGTGGCGCAGGCGGCCATCGCGTTTGGCTTACTTGTGGGAAGCGTCCTCGTCACATTTATAAGACCCGCGAAAAGCAAGACGAAAGTTATATTTTCTGCTTGGGGCATTGCTTTTCTCTTTGAAGTAGTGATGGGCCTGACGCGTTCGCTGCCGTTTTGGATAGCCGCCGCGTTTGCCTCCTATGTGCCGGTAGCTTGGCTGACCGGCAACGCGACCGCCGTGATGCGCACCCATGTACCGATCGAAATGCAGGGGCGCGTCTTCTCAGCAAGGGACACCATTCAAAGCGGCACTATCCCGCTGAGCCTGTTTCTCGGCGGTCTGCTGGCCGACCACGTCTTTGAGCCGTTCATGGCCGCCGCGTCGCCTGTACAGCGGGCATTGGCATTTATCTTCGGAACGGGCAAGGGCTCCGGCATCGCGGT
>JAISAA010000165.1 GCA_031266955.1 Oscillospiraceae bacterium
GCCGGGTCGATATCGGAATTCAGGAGATCCACAATTACCTCCGCGGTCATATCGCCGGACTTAAAGCCGTAGATTTTATTCGCGAAACGCGCGAAGAACGCATTGTCGCCCGCGCCGGCGAATATGCCGGAAAAATCCGTAAACGTATCGCCTGCGTTCGGCGGCATTTCAGAGGCTGTCCCGGCGGCATAGTCTATCGTCTTCATCGAATACGTCATATCCGACGCTCCGGGATCGAAGCCCATCGCCGCGTATATGACGCTCCCGTCGCCTGAGTGCGTTATATTCATAACAGGCGAGTTTTCGGAGACGGTAAATTTCAGCGCGCCCGCCGCGCCGTCGAGCGCGTATATGCTCATTCCGCCGCCGCCGAGGAGGTAAGCGTTCCCCGCGCCGTCGGCTGCTATGCCGAACACCTCGACCGGGGCGCCGTCGAGCAGCGTTGTGAGGTCAACGGAGTACAGCTCCGTTCCGTCCGGGGACGTCTTAGTCAGCTCGTCGCGGTACGCGGGCATATTTGGGTCGTTATCGTCCGGATAGACGTACCGCGAGACGGTGAACAGGTTTCCCTCGCCGTCCGCGGTGAAGCACGTCAGCGAGTAGCCCATCATTTCCGAATACGGTTCCTCCGCCTCGCGACTCCATACGACCGTTTCCTCCGAGCCGTCAAGCGAAGCGGATACTACGCTCGGGCCGCCCGGCGCGTCTTGCCTGTCGAAATATATCCTTCCGCCGGAATACGCGAGCATCGCAGCGCCCTTTATATTCACGGGCAGCGCCGTTTCCCTATACGCGTGCTCTATCGGCACGGTCGGTGCGGAGGGCTCGCCGGACGGCGTTTCGCCGCCGGGCGCGGCGGCGCGCGTACAGGACGCGAGCGACAGAAGTATCCCCGCGAGGAGAATGACTGCCGACGCTCTTATGCTTTGACGTTTTTTACATTTCATTTTTATGACCATCCTTTTTTGATATTTAGGTTTATACCATTTTTTGAACTGTGATGCCGGCGTGAAAGCTCCCGGTCATCCGGGGACAATGGGGAACTCATCGCTTGGCAGTCTGTAGCCCCAGCGGTCGTATATTTCTTCAAACATTTCCTCAAGCTCCGCTCTGTGCTCATTCACTAAAGCTTGTACGTCAATGCCCGGAGCTGTTTCCAACGCATACGCGTTCCAATCTTTATTGAGGTCAATGCCTTGTAAATATCCAAAATCGCCGTTTGCGTCCGACGTCCTTTTGTATTCTATCATCACGTAAAAATTATCAAGCGCGCCGGTGAGTATGTTCGGATTCATAAATACGGAAACGTCGCCGTCGGAGGTCTCGATAGACGCAAAGCCCACGAATTCAAGGATGAACGGCTTATCTACATATGTAACGTATTTCGTTCCGGTCGGATATTCACGCGGGTCGTGTGATATAAAGGTATCGGCACTGTAGAATTTATCGAAAACGGCGTGTACGCGCGAGTTCCAGAACGCGACGTATCCGAGGGCGATCGCGACGAGTACCCCCGCGATCACGATTATGACTATTGCCTTCCGTGAAAGTTTCTTCCGTTCTTTCGTGAACCGGATTCCCAAGCCTTCGTACATTGTAAGTATCTCCTTTTCTGAATTGTGACGCCGGTGTTAATGCTCCCGGTTACTTCGGCGTCCCGTCTACGGCGGGAATTCATACCCCCAGCGGCGCTTGATCTCGTCGAACATTTTTTGCAGCTCGGCATGGTTTTCGTCCGCGTATTCCTGCGCCGTTTTGCCCTCTGCCGTTTTCCCGTTTGTAAGCGAAGGGTTTTCAGGATTTATGTAACAAACCCGCCAGTCCTTGTCAAGCTGAAAGCCCACGGAACGCTCCCGTATGATGCCGTTGTATTCTATCGGCTCGATCTCAACGCTTATAATCCAATCGACAATCTCGTCCGTGAGCGCGTCTAAATAAAACCATACCATATATTTACCGTCTGCGGTTTCCATTGAAACGTATCCTATGGATACGCCGAATTCGAGAAAAAACGGCTTCAGCACAAAAACCTTATATCCGCTCGCGGGCTTTGCTATCGCGCCCGCGTGGTCGAACGTCATCGTATCGCCGCCGTAAAACTTATCGAACGGCGCGGATATTTTTGTGTTCCAAAACACGGCATATCCGATAAAGGATACAACGAGCACCCCCGCAATCACAATGGCGACTATTGCCTTCGGCGTGAGCTTTTTTCGCTCTTTCGTGAACCGGATTCCCAGACCTTCGTACATTGCGAGCGTCTCCTCTCCCGTGCCTCCTTGATTTTACCCCATTTGGCGAAAAATCCATTTCGTTGAGCTCATTATACCGCAGGTTATCCAAATAATTAAGTGGCATTGCTATTAAGATATTGTGAAGATATAATTAACGTATGTGCGCGCACTAAGAACGCGCCTTGTGCCGCGCCGCTTAAAAATTCTCAATTGACATTCAAAAAAGCTGTGGTATTATGTAAAAAACAAGCTGGCTATGCCGCCGCCGTCGCCGCAAGTGCGGCGTAAATGCGAGCGCAGCGAGTATTTCCCGAGGGGCGGCTCCGCCGCCACGCGGACTAAATCTAAGGGCCCCCAATTTTTTTGGGGAACCCAAAAAAATTGGGGGTAGATAAGTGTCAAAAGAGTTGATACGCCTCGCGAATTGCACGATGGCGTTTGACGGTGAGGTTGTTTTGAACAACATAGAGCTTTCAATAAACGACAAGGAATTCCTCACGCTGCTCGGGCCGTCCGGGTGCGGCAAGACCACGACGCTGCGCATAATAGGCGGCTTTCAGAAGCCCACGCGCGGCGACGTGTTTTTCGACGGCGTTAGGATAAATGACGTTCCGCCGCACCGCCGCCCGGTGAACACGGTGTTTCAGACATACGCGCTGTTCACGCATCTCGACGTGTTTGAAAACGTCGCGTTCGGGTTGCGGATGAAAAAACCGGCGCCGGGGCGGGAGGAAATAGCCTCGCGCGTGCTCGAAATGCTTGAAATAGTCAGCCTGAAAGGCTTTGAGCGGCGCGATATAGCGTCGCTCTCCGGCGGACAGCAGCAGCGCGTGGCCATAGCGCGCGCGCTCGTGCTGCGGCCGCGCGTGCTGTTGCTCGACGAACCGCTCGGGGCGCTTGATCTGCGGCTGCGCAAGGATATGCAAAATGAATTGAAGCGCATACAGCAGGCGATGGATATCACCTTCGTATACGTCACGCACGATCAGGAAGAGGCGCTCGCGATGAGCGACAGCGTCGTCGTGATGGACGCCGGCGAGATATTGCAGATAGGTACGCCGGAGGATATATACAACGAGCCTAAGAACGCGTTTGTCGCGGATTTCATCGGCGAATCCAATATAGTTGACGGCGTTATGATCGCCGACGGCGTCGTCGAGATATTCGGGCGGCGCTTCGCCTGCCTCGACAAGGGCTTTGCGCCCCGCGAGCCCGTGGACGTCGTCATACGCCCGGAGGACGTGGACATCGTCCCGTTCGGCGACGGGATGCTGACCGGAACCGTCACAAACGTGACGTTCAAAGGCGTGCATTACGACATCATCGTCGATTTCAAGGGCTTCAAATGGCTGATACAGACGACAGACCTGTCTCCGGTCGGCGCGAAGATCGGGATAAAGATAGACCCGGACGGCATACACATAATGAAAAAAAGCCGCTATTCCGATAAATTCGGCGACTACAGCTCATATTCCGCCGAGTACGACGAGATATCCGACGCGTCAATTATCAGTGAGCCCGAAAGTATTCAGGAGGCGGACGGTTGAGGCGGCGGTATCTCGCGGCGCCGTACGCGTTTTGGATGGCGCTGTTCATTGTGGCGCCTATCGTCCTT
>JAISAA010000176.1 GCA_031266955.1 Oscillospiraceae bacterium
CGGTGGCGCTTGATATTATCGTTGATTTCGGCTACGGCGGAGTGATTGCAACCGCCGAGGGCGATATCGAACAATGCACGGTTGCCGCGACTGCCGAAGGCTACGTAATCGACACAATCGGCGTGGACGGCGTGAGGCTTGAAAACGTGCAAGGACTGACGGAGTATACAACCACTATCTCGCCTGAGACCGCAATCTTTGCCACATTCGCCTACACACTAAATTTTCAAACCCCGGCTAACGGCACGCTCTCCGTTAGTCGGGGCGCGCAAACCCTGACGAGCGGAAGCATCGTCCGCGCGGGCGAGACCCTGACGATAACGGCGACGGCAAATTCCGGCTACGCGCTTGACCGTTTGACGGTCAACGGACTGGAGAATACAACCGCCGGCGGCTACAAGGTCACGGCTTTGCGGGATCAGCCCCCAAGCATTGAAGCGGCGTTTAAGACGCCGACCGTCTACGCGCCCATCGACACGCCCTCCGGCACGGGCGCGGAAACAAAAACCGATGACGCCGCAACCGTAGGGGACGCCGCCCTCGGCGTCCCGCCCGCAGCCCCAAGCGTAATAGCCACGGAGTCCGTGACGGCGGCTGCCGCCGTCGATCCGGGCACAGGCAAGGCCGTGTCCGAGGTCAGCTCCGGGACCGTCGCAGAGGCTGTTGCGGACGCCGCAAAAGCCGTAGCGGACGCCAAAACAAGCGGCGACGCGAACGCAATTGCGGAGGTCAAGATCATCGCGAAAGCCGAAACAGCGGAAACCGTCAAGTCCGCCGAGGTCAATATCCCCGCCGAGGCCGTAAAAGCCGTCGCCGAGGCGAAAGACCTCATCCTGACGATAGAATCCGACGTGTCCACAGTAACCCTCGACACCGCGACGCTCACCGCGATAGCCGAAGCAGCCAAAGCCGGCGAAACAATAAAAATCGCTGCCGAGACCGTAGACACAACAGTGTCGCTCAACGAAAGACAGCGCGAAAAAGTAGGCGACAACCCTGTAATAGAGGTAAACATCACCGTCGGCACGACTGCGATAACAAACCTCGGCGGCACAGTGACGGTAAGCGTCCCATACACTCCCCCCGCGACAGTCGCAGAGTCCGACCAAGACCTCCTCACCGTCTACTATCTCGACGACGACGGCAACATAACGGAAATGAAAGGCGCAAAATACGACGCCGCAACAGGCAAGATCACATTCGCCACAACTCATTTCAGCAAATTCCTAATCAGCGAATGGATAAACCCGTTCACTGACATAGCCAAAGGCGAATGGTACTACAAAGCCGCCCGCTACGCCTACTCAAACGCCCTAATAACCGGCACAACAGACACCACCTTCGCCCCGCAAGCCACCCTAACGCGCGCAATGCTCGCAACGATCCTCTACCGGAACACCGTAGGGGGCGGTGTCCACACCGCCCCGCCGCCCCCCGAAACGCCCGTCCCCGACGTCGTATCCAACCAATGGTACACCCCCGCAATAGCGTGGGCATCCTCCAACGGCCTGATAACCGGCGTCGGCAACAACAAATTCGCCCCGAATGACCCAATCACCCGCGAACAATTCGCAACACTGCTCTATCGATATACGCAATGGTCCGACGCCGGGAACGGGACGCCGAGGGCGGCGTCCCCTACGGACGCGAACCTCTCCGCCTACACCGATGTCGCCAACATATCCGATTGGGCGCAAGAAGCAATGGCGTGGGTGGTCTCAACCGGCCTAATAACCGGTCGCACCGAAACGACCCTCGCGCCCGAAATCTCCGCGACCCGCGCGGAGGCTGCAATGCTCCTGCAACGGTGTTTAGAAACCATAACGTAAAACAACGTAAAACGCACCCCCGCGTGTAGGGGCACGGCATGCCGTGCCCCTACGGGGCCACGGAGACACAAAAACGCGGCGAACACACGCGACACGCCCCCCCACGGGGAAACAATGCGGTGCGCAACCGTAACGTGCGCCAACGCGCACCCGTAGGGGACGATGGAATCGTCCCGCCCCGTAACGCGCAATCAATCCGTAGGGGACGCCGCCCTCGGCGTCCCGCTATTATACGCAAATTACCGTATAACAGCCCCGCACTCATCAGCAAGCGCGGTGAGGATATCGCGCACCGCGCCGTCTGCGTCCTCGTCCGTAAGCGTCGCGTCGTCGGAGCGGAAGCGCAGAGAGAACGCGGCGCTCTTTTTGCCCTCGGGTATGGGGGCGCCGGTGTAAATGTCGAACAGCGCGGCTTCTCGTAATAGCTTGCCGCCGCCGCGCCTGATGACGGCTGTCAGCTCCGCCGCCGTGACGGATTCTGAGCACACGACGGCGATGTCGCGCTCCACGGCGGGATAGCGCGGCAAAGGCGCGTACTTTGATTCGTCTGAACGCAGGGCGAACAGCGTGTTAAAATCCAGCACCGCGGCGTATGTCTCGGGCAGGCTGTAATTTTCGGCGACGGACGGATGCAGTTGGCCCGCGACGCCGATTTTTGTACCGTTTACAAAAATTCGCGCGCATCTGCCGGGGTGAAACGCCGCCGAGTCCTCCCACGCGCGAAATTCCGCGTCCGGGACGCGCAGCCCGCGCAGCAGAGCCTCGACCGCGCCCTTTAACGCGTAAAAGTCAATATTCCCGTAAGCTCCAAGAGTCAGCTTGATACGCTCGTCCGGTAACTCTCCCTCTTTGTCCGACGGGATATATACGCGCGCGGCTTCGTACAGCCGTGCGTCTTTATTGCGCGCCGCCGCGTTGCGCCCGAGCTCGCCGAGCATGGACGGCAGGGGAGTTGTGCGCATTACGGAACGGTCTTCCCCGAGCGGGTTTAGTATCGTGACGCTATGTCGCTCCGACGCGTCCGGCGGCAGAAGAATTTTATCGTAATCGGCGGGGCCGATGAACGAATATGTATATATCTCGAAAAAACCTAAGCCGCGCAGCAGCGCGCCCGCGTCCAAGAGCGCGGCCTGCTTTGCCGTGAGCCCGCCGCGCGCGGCGCGCCCCTCAAACAGAGTGGGCTCTATTTTATCGTAGCCGTAAAACCGCGCGACTTCCTCGGCGAGGTCAGACCAATGCTCAACGTCGCCGCGCCACGACGGGACGGTGACATAGTCCTCCGTGACGGTAAACCCGATTTTCTCTAAGATAGAAACCATCTCCGCGCGGCTTATATCCGTGCCGAGCAGCGCGTTTATCTTCTCCGGCTCAAGCGAGAGAGTGCGCGGGACGTATTCGCGCGCGCGTATGTCGATCATACCGTCGAGCACCTCGCCCGCGCCGAGCAGTTCCACGAGCTCGCACGCCCGCTGCACGGCGGGCAGCGTGTTTTGTATATCGAGCCCCTTTTCGTACCGCCCGGAGGCGTCCGTGCGCATACCGAGCGCGGAGGCCGTGCGGCGTATTGAGACGCCGTCAAAATTTGCCGACTCGAAAACGACGTATTTTGTGTTCTCCGTTATCTCGCTGTTTTCGCCGCCCATCACGCCCGCGACGCCGACGGCTTTGCCGGCGTCGGCTATGACGAGCATATCCGGCGTGAGGGAGCGCTTTGTCCCGTCGAGCGTGTTCAGGCTCTCGCCCTCGTAAGCGTTGCGCACAATTATTTTGCCGCCGTCGAGACAGGCGTAGTCAAAGGCGTGCATCGGCTGGCCGTACTCGAGCATAACGTAGTTTGTAATATCGACGATGTTATTGATAGGCCGCACGCCGGAGGCGCGCAGGCGCTGACGCATCCATTTCGGCGACGGCGCTATTTTTATGTTCTTAACCATCCTGCCCGTGTAGCGCGGGCACAGCTCCGGATTTTTGATCTCGATATTCAGCAGCCCGCCGATATCGCCGCCGCCGCCCGCGACGCGCGGCTCCGGCGCCGCGAAGCGCGTGTTGAACGTCGCGGCGCTCTCCCGTGCGAGGCCCATTACGGAAAGACAGTCAGGGCGGTTATTCGTGATCTCAAATTCAACTACGCAATCGTCGGCGCCGATGACGGGGCGTATATCGCCGCCGGGGACGAGACCCTCTGTTTCCGTGAACACGAGGATCCCGTCTTCCGTTGCGCCGGGAAAGTCGTGTGTGTCGAGACCCAACTCGTCGAGAGAGCAAAGCATACCCTCGCTTTTGACGCCGCGCAGCTTGCCGCGTTCTATCTTTCGGCCGCCCGGCAGGCGCGACTTGTGCAGCGCGGCGGGGACAAAGTCGCCCTCGCGCACGTTCTGCGCGCCCGTGACGATTTGAACGGGCTCGTCCCGGCTCACGTCCACTTGGCAGACCCACATATGGTCGGAATCCGGGTGCCGCTCCGTTGATGTGACGCGCCCGACGACGATGTTGACGATCTCCGAGCCCGGCTCGCGCACCGTCTCTACCTTTGAGCCCGACATCGTCATCGCCTCGGCGTATTCCGCCGCACCGGCGCTTATTTCCGTAAAATCCGCCAGCCATTTTAGAGAAAGATCCATAGAAACCTCCGTATTATGCAACGCGATTTGTGTTGGGGGAAGTATAGCACGGTTTGACTGAAAAAGCAAGATGGTCGTTTCCGCGCGCCTACGGCGCGTTTCCCGTGCCCACAGGCACGTTAAATCATACGTCCGCGCCGTAGGTGCGGCGTGTTGACAAGCTTCGCGCCGTATGTTAAAATACGCGTCGATAAAAGCGAAAAAAGGAGGGGCGCGTTTGAGCCACCGTGACGCGTTTTCCGGCTATCACCCGCTCGTGGGTTTTTTATATTTCGCGCTCGTAATGGCGTTCGCGGCGGTGTTCATAAGTCCCGTCTGCCTGGCGTCGTCGCTTGTCTGCGCGCTCGCGTACTCTATTTATTTGAACGGCGCCCGAGCGATACGATTCAATCTGTTATACATGCTGCCGATGCTTATTTTCGCGGCGCTTATCAATCCCGCGTTCAACCACGAGGGCGCGACGATCTTAACATACTTGCCGAGCGGGAATCCGCTGACGCTCGAATCCATTATATACGGCATAGTGGCGGCGGCTATACTCGTTACGATGATCACTTGGTTCTCGTGCTTCAGCGCTGTTATGACGTCGGACAAGTTTGTGTATCTGTTCGGGCGCGTTATTCCGGCGCTGTCGCTCGTGCTGTCGATGTCTCTGAGATTCGCGCCGAGGTTCAAGGCTCAGCTTAAAATAATCTCAAACGCGCAAAAGTGCGTCGGGAGGGACGTTTCAAACGGGAGCCTTTTGAAAAAAGCGCGGCACGGCGTGAGGATTTTATCGATAATGGTGACGTGGGCGCTTGAAAACGCCATCGAGACGGCGGACAGTATGAAAAGCCGCGGCTACGGGCTGCCGGGCCGCACCGCGTTTTCCATTTACCGCTTTGACAGGCGCGACGCGCTGGCGCTGGCGTTCGTCGTTCTCGCGGGCGCGGCGGTCATCGCCGGAGGCTCTATGGGCGCGTATTATTTCCGATACTTCCCGACGGTGCGCGGCGCGGCGTTTTCGCCCGTATCGCTTTCGATGCAGCTCGTATATTTCGCGCTCGGCGCGCTGCCCGTATTTTTGAATGTGAAAGAAGACCGCAAATGGAAAGCTATCGCGTCGAAGACCTGAAATTTACTTATCCGGAGCGCGCAAAGCCCGCGTTAGACGGCGTGTCCCTGACGGTGGGCGACGGCGAATTTGTGACGCTATGCGGCCCGTCCGGCTGCGGGAAAACGACATTGCTGCGCCAGCTTAAACCGTCTCTTTCCCCGCACGGCGCGCGAAGCGGGCAAATATTTTTCGAGGGTGCGGAGCTCTCGCAGCTTGACAAGCGCGCCCAAAGCTCTAAGATCGGCTTCGTCATGCAAAGCCCCGAAAATCAGATCGTGACGGACAAGGTCTGGCACGAATTAGCGTTCGGGTTAGAAAGCCTCGGGCTCGACACGCCGACGATCCGGCTTCGCGTCGCCGAGATGGCGTCGTTTTTCGGTATACAGACCTGGTTTTATAAAAACGTGTCAGAGCTTTCCGGCGGGCAGAAACAGCTTCTCAATCTTGCGGCGATAATGGCGCTCTCGCCGAGCGTGCTCATTCTCGACGAGCCGACAAGTCAGCTTGACCCGATTGCGGCGTCCGAATTTCTCGCGACGATCGGGAAAATAAATCGCGAGCTCGGCGTCACCGTGATACTGACGGAACACAGGCTTGAAGAGGTGTTCCCCCTGTCGGATCGCGCCGTCGTTATGGACGGCGGAAAAATCATCGCCGACGGCGCGCCGCGCGACACGGGGCTCGCCCTGCGCGAGCGCGGGCACGGAATGTTTCTCGCGATGCCGGCGGCAATGCGCGTGTGGGCGGCGTGCGGCGATGGCCGCGGCGGTAATGCAAATGTCGGCGGCGAGTGTCCCGTGACGGTGCGCGACGGCGCGCGCTGGCTGTCGGGAAAACAGATAAGCCCGCCCGCCGCCGCGCAAAGCGCCGAGCGCGTAGATCACGAAAAATCCCCGGCAAAAGCCCCCGCCGTCAAGCTTGAGGATGTCTGGTTCAAATACGAAAAGGACGCGCCTGACGTTGTAAAAGGCCTGTCGTGCGAGGCGTTTCCCGGAGAACTGTTCGCGATCCTCGGCGGCAACGGCACGGGCAAGACGACGACGCTCTCACTCATCGCCCGCCTGAACACGCCGTACCGCGGCAAAATATTCATCGACGGAACAGAGCTCGGCAAAGTCCCGGATTTGTTTGACGGTCTGCTCGGCGTTCTGCCGCAAAACCCACAAACGCTTTTCGTAAAAAAGACCGTGCGCGAGGATTTACTCGAAATTCTCTCCGAAATGAAGCTCTCGAAAGAAGAGAAACAGCTCCGCCTCGCGCGGATGTCGTCCCTGTGCCGTCTCAACGAGTTGCTTGATTCTCACCCCTACGATTTATCCGGCGGCGAGCAGCAGCGCGCCGCTTTAGCGAAAGTTCTTCTCCTGCGCCCCAAAATACTGCTTCTCGACGAGCCGACAAAGGGCCTGGACGCCGAGTTTAAGCTCGCTTTCGCCGCAATCCTGAAAAAGCTCACCGCCGCCGGCGCCGCCGTCGTCATGGTCAGCCACGATGTGGAGTTTTGCGCGGAACACGCCGACCGATGCGCGCTTTTCTTCGACGGGGACATCGTGTCGCAAGGCGCGCCGCGCGAATTTTTCAGCGGCAACAGCTTTTATACGTCAAGCGCCAACCGAATGGCGCGCCGTGTTTTACCCGCCGCCGTCACGGTGCGCGATATAATAACGGCGCTTGGCGGACATCTGCCCCCGCCGCCGGACCCCGGCGACCCGTCCGGCCCCGACGACGCGTCATACGAGCTTAAGCCCGAAGCTCCGCCCCCACCGAAACCCGAAAAACCGACTCCTAAACGTTTCGCGCTCGGCCTCGCCTTCGCGGCGCTTGCTCTGCTGTCTTTGATTGCTGTTATTTTGAATTTCGACGGGCTGCGAGCGTTTCTTTCGGGCGGGCAGCTTGCGATAAACGCCGCTGCTAACCCCGCCAACGTGTGGAAATACGTGCTTATGATGCTCGGTTTCGCCGGCGGCGTCACGGGGGCGGTGCTTGCTTTATCGCCAAATCGCGTAAAATATACGCCGCCCCCGCCGCCGGCGATACCCGTGAAACGACGGCTTACAAAGCGCACGCTCGCCGCCGCCGTGATGATTTTAGTGCTGATCCCGCTGACTATCTTCGTCGGATATTTTTATCTGGGAGACCGCAAGTATTATTTCATCTCGCTGCTTATAATACTTGAGACGATGGTGCCGTTCGCCCTTGTTTTCGAGTCGCGGAAGCCGCAGGCGCGGGAGCTTGTGATAATCGCCGTGCTGTTCGCCATCGCGAGCACCGGGCGCACGGCGTTTTTTATGCTGCCGCAGTTTAAGCCCGTCGTCGCGCTCGTGATAATATC
>JAISAA010000239.1 GCA_031266955.1 Oscillospiraceae bacterium
GCATACTTTTTTGTGACGGCTGAATACAACAAACCTCCGGCGGAAATACTCTCCATATGAATTTGCCTTTTATGGCATTTGTCGTTGGGGAGGATTTTAGTCATGATCGGCAAGGTTGAGATATGCGGAGTGAACACGTCCCGGCTCCGGGTCTTGAAGAACGACGAGACAAACGCGCTGCTGCTGCGCGCAAAGGACGGCGACGCCGCCGCCCGCGAGGAGCTTATCCACGGCAATTTGCGGCTCGTGCTGTCCGTGATCCAAAAGTTTATGAACCGCGGCGAGAACGCGGACGATTTATTTCAGGTGGGCTGCATCGGGCTGATAAAAGCGATAGATAATTTCGACACGAGCCTGGGGCTTAGGTTTTCGACCTACGGCGTGCCGATGATAATAGGCGAAATACGCCGCTATCTGCGCGATAACACGGCGCTGCGCGTCTCGCGCGGGATGCGCGACACGGCGTATAAGGCTATGCAGATGAAGGAAAAGCTCCAAAGCGAGCTCCAGCGGGAGCCGAGCGTGGAGGAGCTGTCCGCGGCGCTCGGACAGCCGAGGGAGGAGATAGTGATCGCGCTTGAAGCCATCGTAGAGCCGGTGTCGCTGTACGAGCCGATATATTCCGACGGCGGCGAGAGCGTAATGCTCCTGGACCAGATCCGCGACGCGAACAATACGGACGAGCATTGGCTTGAGCAGATCGCGCTCGGCGACGCGATAAGCTCTCTGGGCGAGCGCGAGCGCCATATCCTCGCCCTGCGCTTTTATTACGGCAAGACGCAGATGGAGGTCGCCGCTGAGATCGGCATTTCCCAGGCGCAGGTCTCGCGGCTGGAGAAGAACGCTATCACAAGGATCAAAAGCAATTTATAGCGCCATACCTTCATGCGAAACAACTTGTATATCGGCAATGTTTAGTGTATAATGTCAATGCTGTCCGAGACAACGGGCCGAAAACATATTTACACGTTTACGCGCATGGAGGAATAATTTTATGCTCTCACCCTTCAAAAAGAGAATACTCGCGGCGTTTATCTGCCTCGTCCTCGCCGCCGAAGGCGCCCTCGCGGCGTCCTTATCGAATTTCTCCCCCGCCCGCGGCTATCCCGAGGGGAAGTTTACGGACGTAAAAGCGTCCGACTGGTTCGCCGAAAGCGTGCGCGGCGGCTACGAGCTCGGGCTCATCGACGGCGCGTCGGACAGCACGTTCAACCCCGGCGGCCAGCTTACGATAGCCGAGTGCGTAAAGCTCGCCGCCAACCTGCGCTCCGTTTACGAAACGGGCGCCCCCGTCGCTCCCGGCGCCGCGGCTGACGGCGCGCAATGGTACGACGCGTATGTAAGCTACGCCGTGTCAGCCGATATAATCGCGCGGGACGAATTTCAAAGCTACACAGCCCGCGCGGCGCGCTCCGATTTCGCCAAGATACTCGCACGCGCGCTGCCGGACGAAGCTATGACGCCCGTAAACGCCGTGCCGGACGGCGCGGTGCCCGATGTCGCGGAGCGGTATTCCTACGGCGCCGCCGTGTATTCGCTCTACCGCGCCGGGATAGCGACGGGCGGCGGCCCGAACGGCGAGTTTTACCCGAATCTGCCCGTGACGCGCGCCGAGGCCGCAGCGACGGCGCTGCGCCTCGCCGACCCGGCCAAACGCGTTATGGTCCAAAAGGTCAGCGCGCTGACGGCGGAAGAAATTTATGAAAAATGCGCCCCCGCCGTTTTCTACATAGAGGTCTTTGACGGCGAAACGAGCGTCAAGCAGGGCAGCGGCTTCTTCATCGGCGAAAACGGCCTCGCCGTCACGAACAGCCACGTGATAGCCGGAGCCAAACGCGCCGAGGCGACGCTGTCCGACGGCAAAAAATATGACATCACCGGGATATACGGCTACGATATGTCCGCCGACTGCGCGCTTATTCAAGTCGGCGGCTCCGGCTTCCCGACGCTTGAGGTCGGCGGGTACGAGCCGAAAACGGGCGCGGAGGTGTTTACGATAGGCAATCCGATAGGGCTCGTCAATTCGTTTTCACGCGGCATAGTGTCCACGGCGCGGCGCGAGCTCGACGGAATGCGCTACATACAAATAGACGCCGCGATCTCAGCCGGAAGCAGCGGCGGCGCGCTGCTCGACGTTATGGGGCGCGTCGTCGGCATCACAAGCGCCGGTATGCGCGGCGGGCAGAACCTGAACCTCGCGATGCCGATAGGCGCGATAGCCTCGCTCCCGCGCGAGCAGGCGTATAAGCTCGGCGAGTATCCCGCGGACGCCGGCCTGTACGAGGGGCACTTCCCCGCGCCCGACTTCGGCGCGTACGCGGGGCTCGAGCCGACGCGCGAAACGCAGTTCGCGGGCTCGCTGAGCCTCGTCTACGACATTTCGGGAAAGAACGCGTCCGAGCTCATAAAAGGCTACGCCGAGCTGCTTGAAAAGCACAGCTTTTTCCGCTACGACGACAACGGCGTGAAAATCACCGGCGGCGCCGCTCCGAATCAAGAGGACGGCGAGACCGTTTATTACAACTCGCTGTTTGACGTCGAGCTGTCGTTTTGGATCGAAACGCGCGGCGGCGCGACGCTGTTCCTTTTGGACGTGTATTAATTCGTATTCATAATCCGCCCCCTTTTCGGGCAATATACGCTCGAAAAGGGGGCAATTTTATGTCTGCAAATAAACTGAACAAAAAAGAATACGGCGAGCTCGTATCGCGGCGCGCCCCGAGCTCCGGCGTACTGAAAAATGTTTTCCTCGCCTTTGCTTCCGGCGGTCTGATCTGCTGCGCCGGGCAGGCTTTCTTTTTCCTTTACAGCCGGCTCGGGCTCGACGAAGAGTCCTCGCGCGCGCTTATGAGCGTAACGCTCGTTTTCCTCGGAGCCCTGCTGACGGCGCTGCACGTATACGACCGGCTCGCGAAGCACGCCGGCGCGGGAACGCTTGTGCCTATCACAGGCTTTGCCAACTCGATAGCCGCCGCGGCGCTTGAATTCAAAAGCGAGGGGCTTATCACAGGAATGGCGGCAAAGATGTTCGTAATAGCGGGACCCGTGCTCGTCTTCGGCGTCGCGGCGTCGGCGGTCTACGGCGTGATTTATTGTATCATAAAATAAGCGGCGGCGTTATTTGTTGTGCCCGCGTAACAGGGCACAGAGGGCGCAGAGGGCGCAGCGTGCTGCGCCCCTACAGGGGACGAGGGGACGGGGACGTCCGCAACGCCGACACCCAAATCCCCGCCGTAGGGGCGCGGCACGCCGCGCCCGCGATCCCGGCCCCCCGCGCCCGTACCATATAAATGTCGCAAACGCCAATAGGACGCGATAAATCGCGCCCCTGCAGGCGACGCCGCGCGCTTGCGTGCGACGCCGTCTTTTTTGCGTGTTGCAATGCATATTTTCATACTGTAAAATTTCAAAACTTCAAAAAATGTATTTACAACCGAATCCATATATGGTAGAATAAAAATCACAGGCCCATGTAACATTTTCTCTAAAATGTTACATACTCGAAAACTCGTTGCAAACGGGCAGTTTTTGATGAAAGAAGCGTGTGCCGCGCGCTTCCATAATGGGCTGCTAACCCGAAAAACCCATTGTGCGGCAAACGAAAAAAGGCCCATGTAACATTTTAGAGAAAGTGTTACACGCCGTGTTTCGCGCGGCGCCCGCGCCGCAGCGCCTCGCACGGACGTATGGCAGAAGCTGCCTGACGGCTGTGATTGCGCGGCAAACGGGCTTCGCCCGTTGTGTATGATTGCACGTGCGTGCGCGCACGGGGAACGCCGCACCCGCGGCGGCGGCAAATCCCCGCGCACCCGCGATTGCCCCGCGCGCAACCCCTCCGCCCCTGCGGGGCACCTCCCCTGTTTAGGGGAGGCAACGCGCCCAAAAGCCTCCCCTAAACAGGGGAGGTGCCCTCGAAGAGGGCGGAGGGGTTCCCCCGTAGGGGCGGATGGCAATCCGCCCGATCCCCCGGTAGGGGGCGGCGAACGCCGCGTACCCCGTGCGCACGGCAAACGGGCTTCGCCCGTTGTGTGTGATTGCACGTGCCTACGGGCACGGAGAACGCCGGCAAAGCCGGCGACGTCGGCGCGAACGCGCCGTACCCTGTGCGCGCACGCACGTTATATTATTTAAGGAGGCTGATAAATTTGCCGAGATACAAGAAAAAGACCCTCGAGCTGCAAGTGAAGACGCTCGGCGCCCTCGACGTCCTCGTGGACGGCAAAAGCCTTTTCCGGCCGAAGCAAAACCACGGCAAGATAAATTCCCTGTTGCAATACCTCATAATACATCAGGGCAAGCCCTGCCGCCCGGAGACGATAGCGGAATCCCTATGGCCGGACAACGACTACGTGGACGAGCGCAAGATCATCCACACCTACATCCACCGCCTGAACCAGATCCTCCGCGGCGATAACGCCTTAGAGCTCGACGTCACGCCGTACTTAAGCCTCTCCAACACCGGCGGCAGCTACATACTGCGCCTGTCCGGCTCCGTGACGCTCGACGTGCAGGCACTGCGCGAAACGGTGGCCGGCAGCGCCGCCCTGCGCGAGCGCGGAGACATTGTCGCGGCCCTCGGCGCGATATTCGGCCTCTACGGCGCGCACTTCCTGAACGACAGCATACATTACAGCCTCGTCCTGCATATGCGCAACGAGCTCTTGCGTATATGCGGCGACGCCGTAAGCGTGCTGTGCGGCCGCCTGTTCGGCCTTGAATGCTATGACGACGTGCTGACGGCGGCGGAGCGCTATTTCGCGCTCGACGAATGCGACGAGGGCGTCAATTACTGGTACTTAAAAGCCCTGCAAGAACTTGGCC
>JAISAA010000285.1 GCA_031266955.1 Oscillospiraceae bacterium
TCAGCGCTGTTTTACCGATGCGCCGGCGTCCGTATATGATCGCGCACTGAAACTTATCCGTGTTGTATAAACGCGCAAGCTCATTCAGTTCTTGCCGCCTGCCGATAAACATGACGTCATCTCCATTTGCTCTATCAAAATATACTATATTATAATATAGCAATTTAGCTTTGTCAAGAGCATATAAAGCAAATTTTTCGCTCAGCAGTATATGCTTACCGACGGCGGCTCCGGGCGGATTTTCGGTATGGCCCATTTCCGGCACGAGCTGACCGCGCAATTCGCCGACGGCGGTCACCTCGGATACTGCGTTCGCCCGTCTGAGCGGCGGCGCGGCTACGGCACAAAGATACTCGCCCTGTGCCTTGACAAGTGCCGCGAATACGGGCTCGATAAAGCTTTGATTTGCTGTGCAGACGACAACGAAGCGAGCCGCAGGATCATCCTCGCGAACGGCGGAGCTTATGAGCGCACGGAGCCCGAAGGCGATCACGGTATGGAGCGCTACGTCATAATTCTTTGACGCCGATATATTTTCAGGCAAACGCAAGCCCCCGCCGTTACCGGCGGGGGCTTGTCCGTTGTGCTCGGAGTCTTAAAACTCCTGCTTTGAGCCGGAGAAGCTTTCGAGCGTCCCTTTGGCGTTGTCGAGGTAGAGCACCTCGTAAATGCCGTCGTCCGCCTTGTACATACCGCGCAGCATTTCGTTCTGCGACAGCACGGCCTCGCGCGCCTCGGTGCGGTCGTCCTGGATGACGTTTGCCGAGATGCGGAACCAGTCCTGCCCCGCCATACCGGACAGCTCCGCCTTCGGGTTCGCCTTTAGCTGTGCGAACACCTTTTTCGTGTTGTTCATACATATGTACGTTTTGCCGTCGATCTCGGCGACGGCGCCGAGAGGGCGGACGCGCGGCTGGTCGCCCTCGACCGTTGCGAGGTAAAAGGTTCCCGCGGCTTTGAGAAGTTCTGTTGCTTTGTTCATAATGAATACTCCCTTTCGGATTGATTATGACGCGATTATATCATACGGTTTTGATAAACGCAAGCGCGAATTTATAACAAATCATTTATGTCACGCGTCACGGCCTCGCGCATTTTTGCCGATAGAATGTCGCAGACCTCGCGCGGGTGCGTGACCATCAGCATATGCCCGCCGGTGTCGAATACGATCAGCTCCTTATGCGGGGCGCGCAGGCGCTCGAACACCTTTTGCGTATATTCCGGCGTGAACAGCCTGTCGCCGCTGTCGGCGACGACGTACAACGGGCAGCGGACGCTGCCGTCCGTCAGGCCGGGGAAGCGCGTCGTGAACAGGCTCGCGAGAAAGCAGAGCGGGTAGCGTTTCAGGCACAGCGGGTCGCGCTCGAACGGTTCCCAGACCTCCGGCTCCGTGCCAATGCGGGCGCGGTCGAGGTAGAAATCGAGCGGCAGCTCCAAATCCGGCAGCAGCTTCGCAAGGAGTTTCAGCGCACCCTGAATCGGACGGTACACGCGCCCAAGCCACCTTGGAAAACGCGAAACGGTTATGCTCTCCGGCAGCTCCGACAGCAGCACGTTATGCGGAAACGCCGCCGCCAATCGCCCGTCCTCCGAGGCCAGCGCCGCCGCGACGATACCGCCCTGACTTGAACCCATAACGATCACGGGCAGCCGGAAGCGTTCGATCGCGAACGTAACGGCGTCGCGCCCGTTTTGAACGATGTCGCGGAGCGTATAGCGCTTCACGCCGCGCGGACTTTTGCCGTGCCCGACAGGATGCAGCCCGACGACGGCAAACCCCCGCTCCGCAAAGCCGCGCAGCAGCGGCTCGTAGTACAGCGGGTGAACCATTGTCGCGGGCACAAACACAACGGCAGCCTCCGGCGCGTGCGGCTCCCACACTGACAGTACGATCCGCGCGCCGCCGGAGGTTATGATGTGTTCCGAGTAGGTTATTTGTTCAACGTATTCCATATGTCGTCTTTCAGTCTCACAGATACCGCCTGACCTTTTCGCAGTAGCGGATATAATCTTTGCCGTAATGCTTGCGGCAAAACGCTTCCTCTTTCTTGATCTGGAAGTGGAAGGTAAGGGGGAGCGTCACCAGCACGAGCAATACGCCGGGATTTGGAAAAATAAGGAATATCCCGAAAAACAGCGCGTCCAGTGAGGTGTACATCGGGTTGCGGCTGCGGGCGTACATACCGGTCGTCACGAGCCTGCCCGCGTGTTTCTCGTCAATGCCCACGCGGAAGGAATTGCCGAAAGAGATAATGCACGCGATAAAGCTGATGTGCGCGGCGGCGCATATTGCGGCCCCGACCCAGCGCAGCCATTCCGCGCTCCAGAAAAAACGACCGGCGAAAGTGAACATCGGCAGGGGGAAACAGTTCGACGCAACGATATAGATCATCAGCACGTACCCAAAAAGAAACGAAAAAAGCTCCCGCTTATTCTTCTGCCCGATGACTAATAAAGTGATCCCTTTTTGCCCCATCACAACGCCCCGCCCCGCCATCAGCGCGAAAAACAGCATCAGCATGATGAAACCGATATAATTCAGCACAGACTCGCCCTCCTTTTAGCTTATAATAGTTAATCTTATCTCATCATAGCACCGCGCGCGCAAGAATTCAATAACAACTTTCATATTTCGCCGATTTGCTCATTGACATTATACGGACATCCGCATTATAATGGCAGCATTAAGAGCTTCGGAGGTCTTTCTGATTATGCCAATGCTTGAATATATGTCAGTCCGCGAGGCGGCGGGAAGCTGGGGGCTCTCGGAGCGCCGCGTCCACAAGCTGTGCAAGGACGGCAGAGTAGCCGGGGTGATCCGCTTCGGGCGCTCGTGGGGGATACCGGGCGGTACGGAGAAGCCCGGAGACGCGAGGAAGGGCGGAGGCGGCAGAGCGGTTCGCGGAGGGCGCGGCGGTGCGGATAACGGTACGCCGCACGGTTGGCTCGGGTCGGACGCAAAGCTGCTCGCGCGCAGCGAAACATGCGAGGTGTTCCAACTCGAAAACGAGACGGGCAACGGGATCGTCACGTCGTACGACGTCTTTGAAGGCGTACAACTGCTCTACAGCGACCTGCATATGTCGCGAATCACGGGGCACGACGAGGTGGCTGCAGCGCCGGGCGCGGATATGCTGGTCGTCAACCACTGCCGCGAGGGGCGGTTCGAGTGCGAGTTCCGGGACGGCGAATGCGGCTATATGGGCGGCGGCGATATGGTCGTGACGCCGATGCCCGTGTTCCTCAAGACCTCGTCGTTCCCGCTGGCGCACTACCACGGAATATCGATCATGATCGACATTCCGCGCGCCTCGGAAACGCTTGAGAAAATCTTCGATTTGCTCGGCACCCCTTGCGTCGATATACGCGCTATAAAGGACAGGCTTCTGGAAAAACACCAATATTTCCTCGTGCGCAGTTCCGACGCCGTAGAGCATATCTTTTCCGAATTATACAACGCCCCGGACGAGCTGAAGGAGAGCTACATCAGGCTTAAACTGGTCGAGCTGCTGCTGTTTTTGAGCGTCGCGGAGACGCGGGACGCGGGCTCGCGGCGGTACTTCTACAAGACGCGCGTGAACGCGGTGAAGGCGATGCGCGACTATATGACGGCGAATCTGGATAAACAGTTCACGCTCGGCGAGCTCTCGGAGCGGTTCAATATCCCGCTGACGGCGATGAAGAGCTGCTTCAAGTCCGTGTTCGGGGCGCCGATCAACGCGTATATGCGCGAATACCGCATACAGACGGCCGCCGCAATGCTCCGCGAGAGCGACGCGTCAATAGCGGAAATTGCCGCCAAGGTCGGCTGCGAGAGCCACGCGCGTTTCACAGCCGCGTTCAAAGCCGCCACCGGAACGACCCCGTCAGATTTCAGGAAAATATCTGTCCAGAACGGCGCGAAGCCTTCATCTTGACAAAACGTGATAAAAGAGGTAAAATCACGTTCGTAAAATGTGGAGGTGACGCCTATGCAACGGCTTTTAATGAAAGAACTGCTCAATTGGAAAGACAAAAAGGATCGCTTGCCGCTGATATTGAAAGGGGCGCGTCAGGTCGGCAAGTCGTGGCTTTTGAATGAGTTCGGCAAAACAGCCTTTAACGATGTGTTTTACATCAATTTTGAAAACACGCCGGGACTGAAAGAGACGTTTGACGGCGACATCTCGCCGGGCAGGATACTCGACCTGCTCGGCGCGCTGCACGGCAAGCGGATCAAGCCGGAGGATACGCTTTTGATATTTGACGAGGTGCAGGAAATTCCCCGCGCCTTGACCGCGCTGAAATACTTTGCGGAATCCGCACCGGAATACGCAGTATGCTGTGCCGGCTCGCTGCTCGGCGTCGCGCTCCACAGCGGGACGTCGTTCCCTGTCGGCAAGGTGGATTTTCTCACTTTACAGCCGCTTGATTTCGAGGAATTTTTGCTCGCGAACGACGAGGGCGCGATGATTGACTTTATCCGCAGCGGCGGTATACAGGCGGTACCGCAGGCGGTCGCCGATAAACTCACAGACTATTTGAAGCAGTACTTTATAATAGGCGGTATGCCCGCGGCGGTAAGCTCGTGGCTCGAGACAAGGGACTATTCCGCCGTGGAGACGCGCCAGCGCAACATACTGACGACCTATGAAAATGACTTCTCCAAACACGCGCCGAGAGGGGTCGTGCCGAAGCTGCGGTATTTGTGGAACAGCGTCCCGTCCCAGCTCGCCAAGGAAAACAAAAAATTCATCTACGGCTTAGTGCGCGAGGGGGCAAGGGCGCGTGACTACGAAGAGGCAATGCTGTGGTTTCTTGACAGCGGCTTATTGCGCAAGGTCGGCAGGATAACGAAAGCCGCGGCGCCGCTGAAGGCCTACGAGGATCTGAAAGCGTTCAAGCTGTACCATCTCGACGTGGGCTTGCTGCGCGTTATGAGCGAGCTGTCGCCGGAGGCGATTCTGGACGGCGTCAGGATATTCGAGGAATTCAAGGGCGCGCTCACGGAGCAGTTCGTATTATCAGAGCTCTCGGGGAAGGACTTCATACGGAATATTTACTATTGGACGTCGGACGGTATCGCCGAAGTGGATTTCGTCTTTGCGGACAGCCGCGATATTTACCCGGTAGAAGTCAAGGCTGGCGAAAATCTGCGGGCAAAAAGTCTAAAAATGTACCGCGAGAAGTACGTCCCGAAGCTGTCGATCCGCACTTCTCTGTCCAATCTGCGGCTTGATAACGGCCTTCTGAATATCCCGCT
>JAISAA010000323.1 GCA_031266955.1 Oscillospiraceae bacterium
GGACGGGCGGCGCGTCAGGGCGTCAATGTGGAATCTCATCCCTAAAAAGGGGATTCCACCGACAAGGCTCGCTCGATACTGCTGCCAGTATTTCAAGGAGCGCCGCTTCGACGGTCAGCACTTGCTTTTCGGCATCCGCTGGGATGAGAGCACTAAACGCCGTTCGCGCGGATTGCACGAAGCGCTCACAAGGAAAATGGCGGATAGGGTGATTTATCAAGACGAAAACGACGACAGCCGCAAGCTGCTGGAAATATGTCATATGAACGCGGATATGAGCGCGTGGGGTGCATTGGCTGTCCGATGGCTTCAAGGAATCGCCGGATAAAAGAATTCAGAATGTACCAGACGTATAAAGCGGCATATCTGCGGGCGTTTGAAAAAATGCTTGAGGTCAAAAAACGTAAAGGCATCAAAACCACGTGGAAAGACGGCGAGGAAGTTTTCAACTGGTGGGTACGCGCGGATTACAACCCGGCTCAAATGACAATGTTTGATGAGTAGGAGCGATAATTATGGACGAGAAACGGCGGGACATACGGCGGCGGGTCGTGGAGTATATGGCGCGGGCGTCGGCAGACGAGCGCGAGCGCGCTATACTTGCAATTAACGATTCGATGATTCAAGCAGTTATGCGAGCGCGGTATATCGATGGGCTACATCTTATGGAGATCGCCGATGGGTTGTACTACAGTGAGGGGCACGTCAAGAGGTTGCATAAGCGAGGGCTGATCGCGATAGGCGCGGAAATTGACGCAGCGGAAAGGAGAGGCGCAAATGAAAATACCTGAAACGATTCGGATAAACGGCATTGATTTTGCCATAGAGCAAACGCAAAACCTAAACGATGGCGATCACGTGCTTTACGGACAAGTGCATTACGGACATTCAACGATTGAAATAAACGCACAATATCAGAAACATCAAGCTATGTGCGTCACACTATGGCACGAGATTCTTCACGCTCTTTGCAAAATCCATTCTGTTCACCTCGGCGAACACGAAGAAGCTATTGTTGATATACTTGCATACGGAATTTATCAAGTGCTCCAAGACAATGGGCGGGAGTTGTTTGATATAGCCGATTGACGCGGTAAAAAAACGTGCGCACAAAAAGCGCGAAGGCGGCAAATAATGGTCGTCCTCGCGCTTTTTTGTGCTGCGTATAGATTAGCCCGGATTCGCGCGCGGTGCGCTTATTCCGGCGTATGTGTATATGTCGTCGTAAAATTTGTTATTTAGGATACCGGCGACGGTGGATGGCCGCCATACGATGCCGCGCCGCGGCTTATATCCGTGGGCGGTGAGCGCGTCACATATCGCTTGCAGTGTGCGCCCGGCTTCTTTCATCGCGCGCATAAGCCGCAGCGCGTTGTACTCGTCCGAGGGCTCCAGCCCGTGGCGTCCGTTCGGACGATAGCCGTATGGAGGCTGACCGCCGCTGTAGCCGCCTGCCGCGGCTTTCAGCATTCGACCGGCTGTCATCCGGTCGTTTATGCGTGTGCGCTCAAACTGCGAAAACGCCACGACCATCGCCTCCATTATCGGGGCGAGCGCGCCGAGAGACGTAAAATCCTCGGCGCTGTTGGCGCTCAATAGCTCTATGCCGCGATTTTTGAGCACGAATTTTGAATAGTAAAAATACTCTAAATCGCGCGATATGCGGTCGGCTTTGGCTACCACGACTGCCGAGTATCCGCCGTTGCCTCCGGTAAGGATATCGCCCCAGACAGGGCGGGAGACGTCGGCGCCTGATTCGTGTTCTTCACGGTGTGCAATTATACGCAGATTATTTGATGCTGCGTAATGGTCGATGTCGCGGCGCTGAGCCGCGAGACCGTAACGATCGGCGGCGGCCTGCGCGTCTGTGCTTACTCGGAGGTAGGCTGTTGCGAGGCGGGTTGTTTTTTGGCATTTGCCGCACCTTTTTACTCCACCACGCTAAACGGGTCGCCGTTCTTTTTATACCACACTTTTGCGTCTGCCGCTAATGCGGCTTTCTCTATTGCGCAATGAGTGTCCCATACGCGGTTTTTTTGCGCTACCATCTTTGGAGTATCGTTCTCGCGTGGGATACATAAATGCATCACATCAAGGCGCGCGAAAGTCAGAAGTGCGTTACACGCGAGCAGTGCATAGCGCAACTCTTCGTGAGTGGGGGTGCTGCCGGCTTTCACTTCGTCAATTATTCCCATTAGTGTCTTCATTCTTATTTCTCCCTTTCCGCGCAATAGGCGTCGGTGTACTTTGTTTCCGCCAGGCGCAAATCCTCGGGGGCGAGCTCGTCGCCATCGTTGGTGTGGTTCAAAATGTCGGTACACCTATTCTCTGCGCGTCGCCGTGGCGCGTTATTGTTTTGTCTGGGTTGTCCGGTTTGCCGGGCGTATGGCTCCCGTCGCTTCGGGCGACCTTTGATATCGGAAGTATACCCTCGCCGCGTTTGGTTGTCAAGTCCTTGCGCTGCGGCATTTACCCCCGCTGCGGACATGCGTCTAATCTTGATTTCGCGTAAATCTTGTTGTTGCAGCGGTTTCTGCGCGGTAGGGCGGGGCGGCCACTCCCCCCGCAACCCGGATTCGATTTCGCCCCCCTCCCCCTATCCTCTCCAAAAAAGCGCCCAAGAAAAAACGCCCTCAGCCCCTTTCACGCTCTCGTTCCGCGCCCTTGCTCACGCTTTTCACGTTTCGCCGCCCGCGCGCTCCACTTCACGCTGAACCATAATCCGCGAACCGGCGGAGCAAATCCTCTCTTTCGTAGACCCCTCGTATACCCCTCCGTAAATCCCTCGTAAAATTACCTTACTAACGAAAGAAAGATAGAGGAAAACTGGTAAAAAGCGCGGTTTAACTTACGGGCGCAACCTGTTCGAGCGTTTTTTGCATTCCTTGTGTGAGGAATAGTGTTCCTTGTACAAGGAATAGTATTCCTGCTGGGAACCCCCAAGTATTCCTTGTATGAGGAATACGAAAATAGAAGATGTTACTTTTTCGGGCGGCATATGTGATATTTTATTGGAGCGGGAAAGGGGCTATTCGAGAGTAAGCAATGCAGAAAGCAAACGTGGTTGAGACGCGAAAGACGGTAGATGAAGACGGCCGCGAGAGCGTCGTGTATAGTAACCGCTGGTATAGAGTAAAGCAGGAGCCGCCGTATATCAAGCTTTATTTGAGCGGGATAGAGTATATGCGAGATTTGCCTGGGTCGTATTATCCGGTGTTGATGGCGCTGCTTAAGCGGCTGCCGTGGGCGGGGCACGAGCGGACGATGGTTATAAACGCCGGAGTGAAACGGATGGTGGCGAAAGAGGCAGGGTGCTCGGTGGGGCTGGTCAATAATGCGATGACAGTGTTTGTTAAGGGGAAAGTGCTTTTTCGGCTGGAGCGGGGAGTTTATGCAGTAAATCCGTTTCTGTTTGGCAAAGGCGAGTGGATAGAGGTTGATAAGCTGAGAAAGGAGCAAAGCGCTTTTGAAGCTGGGGGAAATAGCGTGATGAGTGAAGTTCGTAAAAACGGTGCGCCGGGGATGCAGCGTATCGTTATGTATCGAGAGGATTCAGAAAATGGGGAAAAAGAGGAGCAGGGCTGAGCTTAATAGACTTAACGATGAGAAACGAGGGGTCGTAATACCGATAGCGTTGAGTTCTGAAGATGTTGGGAAAGTTTGCGTTATATGCGGAGGCCCGATATTGCCGATAACGACGCCTGGCAACGTGCCGCTTAAATATTGCTCTCCGACGTGCGCTGCTAAAGCGTCGGATGCGGAGGTTCGCGCATATAAGCAAATACTGGTTAAGTCGAAGTCTGAGCATAAAGCTTTCTGCGCGTATTGCGGGAATGAATTTATGAAAATGCACGCTAAGCACGAATGGTGTTCCACGGACTGTACGCACAGGGCTCGTAATGCGAAGACGCGTGAGTTGCGACGCGCTGAAAAGGTCGTTGCTCTTGCGGAAGCGCCGATTGGTGTATGTAAGCAGTGCGGCGGATATTTCAACCGAGTTGAGCGCTCTGCGGGAGGGGCTGTAGGTTCAAGACAGGGCAGCGGTATGGAGTTTTGTTCCGACAATTGCGCTACTAAGTGGCGGCATTTGCATCCGGAACGAACGACGGACGAGGATATGCTGAGGAATATTGCGTCGGAACTCGCGATGAATGAGGTTTTGAAACTCGGGAACACGACCCAATCTATTGCCGATAAGTTCGGAGTGCCGTTTAATACGGTGGCAGACGTCGCGTTGTCGAAGGATTATATTGAAGCTTCGAGGCATTTCGCCCGGCTTTTGGCGGCGAATGTCCAAAGAACGGTTATGAGTAACCTTATCGGGCTCGCTAATATGCATATCCATAAGGATGAAAAAGATGTCGGGAAAAAGCTGGCGGTCAAGGCGGAAGTCAATAAGTTTCTTGCTACGCGGATATTTGACGGGGCGCCCGAGGTTACGGACGAAAACAGGGATAAGCCTTCGGCGATTACCATCGTGTATAACCTGACGCCGGACGCTGCGTCGAAGTCGGAAGAGTTCGTTTATCTGGATGAGGATTCGGATAACGTGATTGAAGTCGAACCTGAAACGGGGGATGTCATATGAAAAACGAGACGGCGCTGACACTTGAAGGGCTTATCGGGAAACATTACAAGGAGTTCTTTGACTTTCGCGGGCGGTACATATGGCTGATTGGCGGTCGCGAGGCGAAAAAGACTAAAAATACCGCGCTAAAATTCGCTATTCGTCTTTGTTCTTGCCGGACGTCGAATTTGTTGTGTGTCCGGAACGTGCTCCGCGACAACCGGGATTCGACGTATAAGGAAATGAAATGGGCTTTGCAGAAGCTCGGGCGGCTCAGAGAGTGGGTATGTTACGGCGACGGGCCGAACGGGTCTATGGAAATGCACAACAAGCTCACGGGGCAAAAGATTCTGTTTCGCGGTATGCGCGGGGAGCAGGCGCAGCGGATAAAGGGCATTCAGACGGATGTCGGGTTTGTCAATATGGTCTGGATTGAGGAGGCGTTTGAGCTCGACAGTAAGGCTGATTTCGACTTCGTTGATGGTTCCATTCGCGGCGGCAGGGACGGGCTATATAATCCCGAGACAGGCGAGGTTGAGGGCGACGACCCGGAGCCGGAGATGTACATACAAATCATCTGCACGCTTAATCCGGTGTCCGAAGCCTCTTGGATAAAGACCGACGTTTTTGATAAACCGCAGCGGAAGGGGCAGACGCTTCTGCTCCGCATGAATTATTTGATGAATGAGTTCATCAGTCCGGAATCTAAAGCGCGGTATGAGGTGATGTCCGTTGACGATCCGGAGAGGTATAAGGTTGACGGGCTCGGGATGTGGGGCAGTCTGCTTACCAGCGTGTTCAATTCAAAAAAGCTCGGGGAGCGGCTTCGGGGGTGTCCCGCTCCGGTCGCCGTCGGCGAATTTGTTTACGATATTGAAATGCTTCCGGAGGACAGGTATATCGTCCGTGATTATAAATTTACCGAGTACGACGGCGGCTTTATAAGCATATACGAGCGTCCGGAACCGGGCGCACCGTATATTATCGGCGCCGATACCGCCGGCACAGGCTCCGACTATTTCGCGGCGCAGGTGCTTAACAACGTTACAGGGAATCAAGCCGCGGTTTTGCATATTCAGCAGATGGACGTCGATGAGTTTGCGAAGCAGCTTGCGTTTTTGGGGTGGCACTACAATGAAGCGCTGCTCGCGCCGGAGGTCAACTTTGGGAGCAACTATGTGACCGCCGTTTTGCGGCGCATGAACTATCATCATCTGTTCGTACAGCCTATGGAAAATAGATACGACGGGCAGACGAACCCTCAATACGGGTTTTTGACTACCGCGAGCTCGCGGCCGCGTATCATCGACCAGGGTGTCGAGCGTGTGCGGGAGGGCTGCGAATGGTTGAACGACCCGAAAACTATAAAAGAACTGCTGACGTTCGCCCGGAACAAGAAAGGGCGCATTGAAGCAGCTCCGGGCGCTCACGACGACCTTGTGATGTCACTGCTTATCGCTCTTGATTTACGGGCTAAGCAGACGCACAAACGGAGGTCTGCTGCCGGCGGCGGGACGGCGGACGATGATACCGGCGACGATAATGATTTTGAGACCATCGAGCGACTTGATATGCGTCCGTCGCTGTTCGAGTCCCCCGGTATGCGTAAGCTGCTACGGTCTATGTCGCGGGAGGAGCAGAAGCGGTATTATAATCTGCACAGCGCGCGGCGCGTCGGTGTGGAGGCTGATATTCGAGGGGGTATGCGGAAAAAAAAGGGCAATTTATTTTAGATTGACACTTTTCGGTGAATAGTGTAATATTTGGTCTGCGGAAAGCAGGACGTTCGCGCGGGAAACCGCGCGGGACGGATAGCGGGACGGTTTTCACCCTTGTAAAGGGGGTGATACGTATGTCGGTGTACGAAGCGCTTGTGTTGGCAATAGAAATCGCGGCGCTCGTAGTCGCGATACTGAGTTACATCAGAGGCAACGACGACAACGATAAACGAAAGTAACCGCCCCTTAGTCCAACAAGTAGCGGTTACTTTCAAAAAAAGTTTCCTGAACGCTGGGCGAAACCGTTTCGTTTCTGCCTTCCGCATAATATTAACATTGTTCGCCGCGGGTGTCAAGTACCTGCGGCGATTTTTTTTGAAAGTAACATCTTTTCGTTTTACGGCGGATTTTGGGTAAGATGTTACTTTTTTTGTTTGGGAATGTGGTATTTGTATGATATGGGATTCTGAAAGGAGGGCGCGGCGGATGGATGGCGATAAGATAAATATTTGGCGGGAGCGGTTGCAGAAGTCCGAGAGTGCGTTCTACCGAGAAGTGGGGGCCGCGAGATACCGTGAGGATATTTTCAACGGCAACGTCTATGTGACGCCGGCTATCCTCATGGATAATTTTGAGCCTTATGAGCCGGTGTTCCCTATAAACCGGCTTGTAGTAAAGGAGATCATCGAGGCAAAAAACATCGGCGGTACGCTGTACCCCAAGGTTCGGGCGAAGCGCGAGGCGGACGTCGGGCGCGCAAAAATAATCGAGGACTTCTTGCTCTCGGAATCCTACAGGCTGAATCTTACGGAACAAGAGCTTGAAAAGTATCGTAACGGAGCGGTACACGGTGGGTTCGGGCAGCTTGTGCAGTGGGTATCCGACGACGCCGTACCGCAGTCTCATTCTAAGCTCAAGGTCTCGCCAGTCTATGTTCAATATGAATTCGTTCCGCAAGCGGGGATATTCCACTCTGTTGAAGAAATGGATTACTTCTTCATCAAAATCTCGGCGAGTAAGGAATCTGTCGAGCGAATATATGACGTCGTCATTGAGAGTGACTATTCGATTTCCGAATACAAGCCGCAGTATAACGAGGATATTATCGAGTTTTACCGCTGCTACTACCGAAATACCGGCGGCGGCGTTGGGTGCTTTGCTTTTACCGGGAATCACACCGTTCTTGAGGATTATGAGAACTATTTAGAGCGCAGCGTTTTAGTGTGCGGGCGCTGCGGGACGCCGGCGCTTGAAAGTGCTGTTGTTGAGAACGGGGAGCGTGAGCCGTGCTCGGTCTGCGGGGCTACCGAATGGAAGCGGGACAGCGCGCGCGAGCAGCTTGTATACAGGGACATCGTCAACAGCCGCGGCGAGGTCGTTGTGCCCGGAGTAGAACCTGTCGTTGAGATGATACCGGACATATTCGGGAATTTGAGAGAGACGGCAATATTCAACGAAAACGGGGAAATGGAGAGCACGGAGCCGAATAAGATTCCGTTTTATGTTCCGAAGCTATATCCGTTCGCGCTGTACCGCAACACGATAGTACCCGACCGCGTGCTCGGGAGGTCTGAGGCCGACGAGCTCGCGCCATACCAAAACGCTATTAACTATTTGCATATGCTGACGTTTGAGAACGTGGCGACGAGCGGGGATATCATTACGATTCCCGAGCGCCCGGATATGGTGATAACGAACCGACGGCGCGAGTATTACATCCGTCCAGAGGAAAAGAACCTCATCGACGTTAAATCTTTGCAGGGCGACGTTTCCTCGATATTCGCCTATGAGGACAGGCTGTATCAGATGGCGCGGTATCAGGCGGGTGTTACCGACAGCTTTCAGGGGCGTCCGGATATGTCGGCTGAATCGGCCATAGCGAAGCAGATACAGGTCGCGCAGACCGAGCAGAGACTGCGCGAAAACATAGCGTTGCGCGAGCAGTCTATGAGAGAGCTGTACAAGCGGATGTTCCAGACTGCGCTGGCGTTTGCCGACGACAATATCACTTACACACAGCAGCTGACTACCGGCGAAACGAGCGAGGGCGTGTTTTGCCGTTATGATTTTTTGGAGCAGGGAGCGGACGGAGCCTATCACTGGATCGACGACTTTGAGTTTGACGTCACCGAAGATCAGCCGCTTAAAGTCAACACGACGGCCCAGCTTCAGGATTTAGTCAGTATGTTCAATATGGGCGTGTTCTCCTCACAGAGACCGCCGGAGGAGCGCGCGAGGCTCGGGCACGCGCTCAAAAAACTTGGCTATCAGTTCGCCGACGCGATACTTATCGGGGCGGAAGAAGATAGGAACGCAGCAATAAGCCAGCAGACGGCGTTGCAGCAACAGCAGCAACTCTCGCTGGCAGGGGAGGTCGCGGAACCCCAAATTGAATTCGGCTCACCGAATTCAATTATGTAGATTTTCAATTACGGGCTTACAGCCCGGTCGCGCTTTGCGCGACGGCGCCGTGGGCGGCGCCCGTGCCGTAGGCACATAATTTTAATCAGTGGAGGTTATTATGGCTAACAACGAGAACAACACCGTGAAGAACACGGTAGGCGGCAACGGGCGCATTGGGCCTGAAAAGTCGTCACAGCCCAAAATCAACTTCGCGAGCTCTCGCGTGGAGCACGGCGAGGATTTGCGTATGGGCAGTCCTAAGCAGAGCCTTTCTAAAGGCAAAAAGAAATAAGAGGGTGGCGGACACGCAGATCCGCCCCGCGTTTACCGCGGATTAACGACCCGCAAAATCACGTTTACAGCGGATTAACGACCCGCGAAAAGGAGAATTTTTATGTCCGATTTTGAGAATCAAGATTATACCGCGGAAGATTACGCGGGAATGTCCGACGAGCAATTTGAACTGTTTAAATCGTATGGCGTCGAAATGCCCGAGGGTATTGATGCGCTGCGGGCTCCGACGCCGGCGGTCGGCGGCACGGATGAACCCCCGGCGTCACCCGTAGGGGCGGATGGCAATCCGCCCGTTATACCGGATACTCCGGACGACGACAGCGAGGATGACGCGGATGACGACGACGAACCCGGAGAGGACGAACCGGGGGAAACCCCTCCGTCCCCCGCGGGGACGCCTCCCCTTGCGGGGGAGGCGGGCGGATTGCCATCCGCCCCTACGGACGGGGAGAACGCCGCGCCGGATGATGCGTCCGGTACCGGCGACGTCGACGATTACGCCAAGCTCCAGAAGAAAGAGCGCAACGGGGAGCTGACGAAGCGCGAGGCGCGGAAGTTGGAGGCTATACGCCGCCAGACGAACGAGCAGACGGAGCGGCGGCAGCTCGGCGAGAAAATAGCCGAGTTAGAACGGCGGCTTGCGGAAGCGGGAGCAAACGAGGCAAAGCGCACAAACGAGCTGCTTGAAAAATACTTCGGACAAGCGGGGCTGCTGGGCGACGGCGCAAACGACGGGGCGGTCGCGCCTGCGGCGCGCCATAGCAATGACGTCGCGCGCGAGCGCGACAGGACGGCGGGCGGATTACCATCCGCCCCTACGGACGGCGGCGTCGCGCCGAATGGCGCGTTCCCCGTGCCGGCAGGCACGTCAAATGACGCGATCGCGCTTGCGCGGATTGCGTCTCTGGAGCAGAGATTGCAGGCGCGGGAGAACGCAGTTTCGGAGCAGTTGATGCAGCGCGAACGCGAGAAGGACGTGGAAGTTCTCCGGAAAATAGCGCCGGGAATCAAGACGTTACAGGACGTTTTGAATTTGGACAAGTTTCAAGAAATCGTAAAGGTGATGCAAGCGCAGATCGCCGCCGGGATGCCGAGAGATATTAACAAGGCCTATACGCTTGTATATCAGGACGAGATCGTAGAGCGCGAAGTTGCGCGCCGTATACAGTTTCAGGATAAAGTTGATAAAGCGGACAAGCAGAGCAACGCGCCGAATGTCAACCACATCAAGAAGCTGCCGACGCCGGCGGCGCGGGAGGCGGTCATAACGCCCGAAATGCGCGCGACGGCAAAACAATACGGTTTCGTGACGGATGACGAGGTGCGCGAAATTTACAAGGATCAATTACTTAAATAGGAGGCTATTAAAAATGGCTTTTATACCGGCAAAAGAATCAAGAAGTGAATACCCTTGGGTGTCTTACCCGGCGGCTACCGGGACGTATGTGGCTGGGCAGATCGTTCAGCTTAAATCAGGCGTGCTTACAGCGCTTACGGCTGCGCTGACTACGACGCCGCAGTTCATCAACAAGAGCGAGGTCGTTATCGCGAGTCCGCCTACAGACCTTAACGGCGGCAAGCTTCTGGCAATGCCCTATGAGACCGACCCGGACGAGGAATACTATGTTCCCATTTCGGCGGCGGTTTCCAGCGGGGACATTTTAGCGGGAACGCTTGGCAGCGTATCGTCCGACGGATTGAAGTTCGTTACGGGCACCGCGGGCAAGGTTTTGCTTTTGTCCAAGATACCGGACGGCTCGCCCATCGGGTTCATCGCGCGCGTTAAGTTCGTGCAGTAATCGAAAGGAGAATACAGAAATGCCTATTTTAGGTGCGGAAATCAGAAGTGTCGGCGGCGGTCAGGCAAAGCTTGACCTCGGGTTGCACGAGGCCCCTATAAAACAAAAAGTCCGGCAGCTCGCACAGAGCGCGGACAGCGATCCCCTTATAAAACTGCTGTTCAAGCAGACGACGCAGAACACGATCCTCGGGACTTACGCGTCGCAGTACCGCGTAGGGCAGCACTCGGTCATCAATGAGCACGGCGCGGATCACGTCGTCGGACGTAAACAGGGATTCAACAAAAACGTCGGGCTTTATGAGTTCGGAAGCAAGACGCCGATAACGTGGAAAATGGATCGCTTTTCTCAGGAGAACGAGGGCGTCGCGGCGGCAAACGACCTCGGCGGCGCGGCGCGCGACGCGAAGCTGCGTTATGCGGCGTTGATGATCGCGAACGCGATCGCGGGCAACGCGTCGTTTGAATACGGCGGCGAGAATATGTATACGACGACGAGCGACGGCGTGACGGCGTTCAGCACCGCGCACCCTTACAAGGACGCGGCGCTGACGGGGACGCAGAGCAATATATTCTCGGACACGCTGTCCGTGGATTCGCTCATCGGTATCGCGTCCGTCGCCTCTAAGTTCAGCGACGACAGCGGAAATGCTATAGACAGCCGCCCAAAGGCGATACTTATTCCCGCGACGGCGGCGGCCGAGAAGCAGGCGGCAGTCATCTCCGGAAGCCTACAGCTTCCGGGCACATCGAACAACGACCTCAACCCGCTGCACAACACGTTTGAGTATTACAAGAGCGTGGAGTTTGCGAACATCTGCAAGCAGCTCGGGCTTATCGCGAGCGAGAGCTCCGCGACTTTCCCGTACATCGTGTTTGACCCGGATTGGATATCGATGTACAACAGCTCGATCTACGCGATTGCCGACCCGCTGAACGTTGTTACATATCAGACCGGCCCGTCGCCTTACTCGGGGTGGACGGTCGAGGCGCACGAGATGTACAGCTTTTCGTTCGTCGATTGGCGCGGCTTTACCGTGGGCGGCGTCGCGGCGGGCATTCCGCTGAGCTCTGTATAATGCGCGCGCGTGGGGACGGGCGGATTACCATCCGCCCCTACGCCGCAATTAAAATGACAAGGCAAGTCGCCTGAAAGAGGAATTTTTTATGATTTTACGGACTAAAGAAGAAATAGTCGAGATTGCGGGGGGCGCTATAAAGAGCGTTTCACAGTTGCAGGGCAAGATGTCGCAAGTCGGATTGAAATTCGTCGCGAAAAACGACGAGGGCAAGTCTTTGTTTGACCTTGAAGCGGCGCTCGCGCTTTTTGGTATCGCGCTTGAAGTGACTGATGAGGACATTGACAATGATTTCGAGGACGTGGCGGACGAGAACGATGACGACGGGGATGAATCCGTCGGCGCGAATGCGCCGTTCCCCGCCCCCCCAGGGGCGTTAAATCAAACGTCCGCCGAAGGCGGCGCCGCGGATGGTGATCCGCCCGTTATACCGGACGCGCCGGACGACGACGGAGGGGATGGCAACGGCGACATACCCCCGCCGGTTATTCGCGTTATGGCAATCAAGCCGTTTCGCGATGTGGAGACGGGGCGGGATTACCGGTGCGGAGAGCTCGCTGAGTTTGATTTCGAGCGCATACGTGAGCTAAACACACATCCGTTCGGGCCGTTTGTCTGGGAGCCGGAAGCGGGAAAGCGCGGCATTATAAAGCCGTTTTCGTACCTCAACAAGTGGTATGACGCAGGGGCTGTTGTGCCGGCGGAGGATTTCCGGTACGCGGGCGACGCTATACTGGACAACATCTGGAATGGGGTGTGAGCCGTATGTATTATAACCGAAACAACAGAATTAACGACGTCGCAAATGTCGGCGTATATAACGAGGAAACCGGGCGGGATGAGCTTCACGCCTTTATGCGTGTTGACGGAAAGATCACGGACGTCGGGGGCGCGGTAAAGGATTATCAGCCTGATAACAAACCATCCTTGCAAGACGAAGCGATAGATTTGGTGTGGAGCCGCGAAGCGCGAATGTAAGGAGTAATCGCAGTGAAGATGACGTTTCGTGATATCATAAGAGAGGTTGACAATAGCCGGGCGAACATCTACTCGGAGGAGCAGAAATTCATTTGGCTGTGTGAGCTTGTCGCACAGTTGCAGACAGAGGAATGGGCTTACGCCATTCTTCCGTCGCCCGACTATATCAACGATATCGACAATAACGTACCGTCGCCCGCGGGCTATGACCTGACGCGGGCGTATAAGTCTTGGCTGCGCTACCGTATCAACACCGAGCAGGAGGACTACGATCTCGCCGAGCAGGATAAGATCGAGTACGACCAGATACGCGCGGAGTACCGCAGCTGGCGCATACGCAAGTATGGGCCGCACGGGCAGAAAGAACACGAGAAGATTTTCTTTGAGCGGCGACATAACGCTCCGCACGGCGGCGGCCTCGGGCACCACGGCATAGAGGGGCCACCGGGTCCGACGGGGCCACAAGGGCCGATCGGCGCACAGGGCTTACAGGGAATTCAGGGCTTGCCCGGAAAAACGGGGCCGACCGGCCCAACCGGCCCAACCGGCGCGACCGGCGAGCAGGGCCCGTCAGGCACGACGGGTTTACAGGGAATCGCCGGTGATACGGGTCCTACGGGCGCGACCGGTTCTGATGGGATACAGGGGCCTCCGGGTCAGTTCGGCCCGACGGGCGCGACCGGAGCGGACGGCCCTCCGGGGCCGACGGGGGCCACCGGGCCGACTGGAATTGCAGGGCGGTCGATCACCGGGCCGACCGGACCGACGGGGGCGCCCGGAGAATCCTTTTATATCAACAATGTTTTTGAGACGGAGGCGGAGTTACCCGACCCTACGAGCGCTGCGCAATCCGACGCGTATCTTGTCGAGGGCGCAAGCGCCGGAAGTCCGTATCCGGACGGCAACCATCTGTTTATACTTAAAGGCGCCCCGGCTTCTTGGTTCGACAACGGGCCGTTCAGCGGTATTGAGGGCCCCGCAGGGCCCACTGGTTCTACAGGGCCCACGGGAGCAACCGGCACTACGGGGCCCACCGGTCCGACGGGACCGGACGGCGGCGGCAAAAGAACCGCGCGCATCATCATCGGGTCAACAGGTGTGGGGTATGCGGCGAATGACGTTGATTTTCTGTGTGACGGGAGCAATGATTCCGAGCAGTTCGACGCGGCGCTTGCCGCCGTTCCGTCCGGTGGCGGCGAAATCAAAATCCTCGATGGGACGTATACGCTTACAAAGCCGTGGGCAATTGAGCGCGATAACATCAAGGTCACGGGCTCCGGCGCGGGGAATACGATTTTGCGGATGGTGGGAACGCGGAATAAGACATATGGAGAAGCTGCGGCGAAGGCGAATAACGCAGGGATTTACGTTAGCGGCATAAATAATGTTATTGAGGGTCTGACTCTCGCCAACGGCGCAACGGCGACTACCGGCTACAGCTATGGTATATATCTCCTTGCATCCACTAATAACACCATTATAGGTAACATATGCGGCAACAGTTCCTCGGATACTCACTGCTATGGGATATATCTTAACGGCTCTGCCGACAACATGATCGCGAGAAATACCTGTAGCAACAGTGTTTTTGTTAGCAGCATATATTGTGTTGGTATAAATCTCTTAGATTCTGAGCTTAACATCATAAGGGAAAACATATGCAGTAACACCGGCGTTTCTGTCAGAGGCATATCGGTTGAAGGCCACGAAAACGCGGGTGGAAACAACACTATCGCTGATAACATATGCAATAACAGCAGCGTTTCTTCCTCTTACGGGGGTTGCGTCGGCATAGGCGTTACAACGGACTGCAATAACATAGTGGGAAACGTGTGTAATAACAGCTTGGTTAATACTGCCGGAAACGGCACTCTCTACTGTATAACAGTTCATGCGCAAGGCAACACCGTCGTAGGAAATGTATGTAATGGCGCCGTCAGCGGCGGAGATATCGGCGCGAGATCCTGCGGTATTGCTGTTGGCGGTCACAATCAATCCATCGTAGGCAATATATTAAGTAACAGTGCCAGTGATAGTAGTCAAGTTTACTGTTTAGGTATACTTTTCGAGGCAGTCGTTGAAAATTGTATCGTATCGAACTGTGTATGTAGCGGTAAAGAAGAGTCGTTCTTGGGATTTGCTCTGGCAATTGACAACGGCACTATTCCCCGCGAGGTCGACCGCATTCAAGTTATCAACTGTAATTTCCGCAATTGGGCGGAATATGGGACAGGCGTATTTACTTTAGATTATAATACGGCGTCTGCGCTACCGGGGAGTTCTACTACTATAGCGGCTTTCTCCGGTATTGGAACGGGCAGCGTCGCGGGATTCAATATGGTGTAGGGCTATGATTACTGTGCGGAGATCAAGAGCTTGCGGCGAATTTTTTTATTTTGAAATACAGGGAGGGGCGTCAGGCGTATGAGCGAAAGGCCTTTCGGAGATACCGAGCGGTTTCACGGGCACGGAGAACATAATCCTTGGAGCGGCGAGTATTACGACAATCCGTTTCAGATGTGGCTTGCCGCGGGGAACCATGGGACGTTCGCGGACTTTCTGCGGTCTACTATCCAGCACTGGTTTCGCAGCGGACGCCCGTTTAACGGAACATTGGACGAGTTCAAGGCGCAACATCCGCAGGGAGGCGCAAACGAGCTTTGGATCATCGAGTTGCCGGAGCCGCGATATTACATCTGGAATTCCTACAGCAACGCTTGGGAGGAAGTCCCGGTCATCGTGGGGCCGACCGGAGCTACCGGCGGGACGGGCGCAACGGGAGCTACGGGGCCGTCGATCACCGGGGCAACCGGAGCGACCGGCGTAATAGGGCCTGTTGGGCCGACCGGAGCGACCGGGAGCACAGGCCCGACGGGTCCGACGGGCAATACCGGTGCGACCGGGCCCGTAGGTCCGACAGGCCCGACAGGTCCACAGGGCGTTCAAGGCGTCGAGGGACAACAGGGCAAACAGGGCGTAACGGGACCGCAGGGCGTCATAGGGCCGCAGGGTATACAAGGTGCGATCGGCCCCATGGGTCCGCAGGGAGCGCAGGGGACGCAGGGAAACGCGGGACCGATGGGAAACACCGGAAGTCAAGGCCCACAGGGCGTTACCGGGGCGACGGGCAACACAGGAGCTACCGGTAACGCAGGTCCGACGGGTACGACCGGCCCGACCGGAGCTAAGGGTGACGTCGGTGCGACCGGACAGCAGGGATTACAAGGCGTACAAGGTATCCAAGGCGTGCAGGGTGAGCGCGGACCCACCGGAGCTACCGGCGCGACGGGAGCCGCGGGGCCGTCAATCACCGGGCCGACGGGAGCAACGGGTGAGCGCGGCGATATGGGTTACACCGGAGCCACAGGGCCGCAGGGTAATCAGGGCATACAGGGCATTCAAGGCATACAGGGGCAGGCCGGCGTACCGGGTCCGCAGGGGGACGCAGGGGCCGTGGGCGCGACCGGGCCGACCGGGCCGACGGGTTCAAGCGGCACGTCGTTCTTCATCAATAACACGTTAGATAATGTTTCAGAGCTGCCCGATCCCACGACCGCCGAGGAAACCGACGCTTATCTTGTAGAGGGCGCGACGGCGGAGAACCCTTATCCGGACGGCAATCATCTGTTTATCATCGTCGGCAATCCGCACGTATGGTTCGACAACGGGCCGTTTCAAGGCGTGCAAGGCGAGACGGGACCGCGGGGCAATACCGGGCCGACGGGTCCGCAGGGGATACAGGGCGAGCAAGGGGTGCAAGGCGCGACCGGGCAGCAAGGTATTCAGGGAAACAGCGGCCCGACCGGACAAGTCGGGCCCACGGGTCCGACCGGCGCGACAGGCGGAGCGGGTCCGATAGGTCCGACCGGAGCCACCGGCGAGCAAGGAACTCAAGGTGCGCAGGGCATCCAAGGGGTGCAGGGGATCACAGGGCCGCAAGGCCCAACCGGTGCGGCCGGTCCCGATGGAGTGCCGGGGCCCACCGGTGCTACGGGTAATTCGGGCCGTACAGGCCCGACGGGCGGCACGGGCGCGACAGGCCCGGAGGGACCTCCGGGAGAGGGCGGGGTGCGGGCGGCTACCGTGATCGTCGGCGCTTCTAACGCGGGGTACACCGCCGGAGAGGTGGATTTCCTCTGCGACGGGGCCAACGACTCGGCGCAGCTCGACGC
>JAISAA010000244.1 GCA_031266955.1 Oscillospiraceae bacterium
CAGAACAGAACAGAACAGAACAGAACAGAACAGAACAGAACAGAACAGAACAGAACAGAACAGAACAGAACAGAACAGAACAGAACAGAACAGAACAGAACAGAACAGAACAGAACAGTTATCAATCGCCGTATTTTTTCCCGTAGGGTTGAGGACATGGAGGTTGCGGCATGAATAGAGCTTCAAAAATCTATATCGCCGGGCACGGCGGAATGGTAGGCTCCGCGATAGCGCGCAACCTCAAATCAAAGGGATACACGAAAATTGTCGGCAAGCGCTCCTCGGAGCTGGACTTGACGCGACAGTCGGAGGTTGAAAAATTCTTTAATGCCGAAAAGCCGGAATATGTTTTTCTGGCGGCGGCGAAGGTCGGAGGGATACATACGAACAATATTCACCCCGCGGAATTTCTGTATATCAATGCCGCGCTTGAAACAAATGTTATTCACTCGGCGTATCTGAACGATGTGAAAAAGCTTCTTTTTACAGGGGCGGGCTGCGTGTATCCGAGAGAAAGCCCTCAGCCGATCAAGGAAGAATATCTTATGACCGGGCCGTTTGAAAAAACCAACGAAGCTTACGCTATCGCCAAGCTTGCGGGATTAAAGATGTGCGAATACTATAACCGGCAATACGGGACGAGCTATATTTCTTGTATGCCGATCAACCTGTACGGCGCGGGAGATAACTTTCATATTGAAAACTCACACGTCGTTCCGGCGCTGATAAGAAAGGTATGCGAGGCAAAGGAGCGCGGAGACAAGCAGGTCGTAATTTGGGGCACAGGCTCGGCTTTGCGCGAGTTTATGCACGTTGATGATATGGCGGACGCCTGCGTATTTCTTATGGAGAATTATAATTCTGACGATACGATAAATGTCGGCACGGGACAGGAGCTGTCGATTCTGGAGCTGGTAAAAATGATTGCGCGCATTGCGGAGTTCGACGGGGAGATCGTCACGGACCCGACAAAGCCCGATGGTATGCCGCGCCGTCTGGTGGATAGCTCAAGGCTGTTTTCCCTCGGCTGGAAGCCCAAAATAACGCTTGAGGACGGCCTGCACCGTACATATGAAGATTATTTGAAGAATAGGAGCTTATATAGACAGTGATAATTACACAAACCCCGTTCCGCATATCGTTTTTCGGCGGCGGCACTGATTTTCAGCCCTTCTTTGAGAAATACGGAGGAAGCGTACTGTCAACCACGTTTGACAAGTACTGCTATGTCCACGTGAGGCACCTTCCGCGATTTTTTGAATTCAAAAATCAGTTGACGTACCGAAAGATCGAGTTTGCGAACACGCCCGACGAATTTGAGCATCCGGCCGTGCGGGAGGGGATGAAATGGCTGGATATGCACGAGCTGGCAATAACGCACGACGCGGATTTGCCGTCGAAGTCGGGTCTTGGCAGCAGCTCGTCGTTTGCGGTGGGGCTGCTTGAAGCGTTTTACGCGCTGAAGGGCAAGTACGCCGGCAAGGAGAAGCTGGCAAAGGACGCGATCTATTTGGAGCGCGTGCTGTGCAACGAGGCCGGCGGCTGGCAGGATCAGGTGGCGGCGTCCTACGGAGGCTTTAACCGCATTGATTTTTCGGGCGACGGCTTCAAGGTCACGCCGCTGGTGATTTCGCCTGAACGCAAGAGAATATTGAACGACCATCTGATGCTGTTTTTCACCGGCTTTGTCAGATTCTCTTCCGAAATATCCGAAGCACAGATCAAAACGGCGGAGACCAAGGTAGCCGATTTGCTCGAGATGCGCAGCTTGGTTGACGACGGCTCGCAAATTCTTACCGGCAAGTGCGATATAAACGATTTCGGGCGCTTGCTGGACTACACGTGGAAGCTCAAACGCGGGCTGGCTGATAAGGTTTCTTCAAGCGCGATAGACGACATATATTCCGCCGCAATGCGTAACGGCGCGCTGGGCGGCAAGCTGCTGGGGGCGGGCGGCGGCGGATTTCTATTGCTTTTCGTGCCGCCGGAATATCAGCGCGGAGTAAAAGCCGCGCTTTCCAAGCTGCTGTACGTGCCTTTTGAATTCGAGGATTTCGGAACAAGGGTGATGTATTACGCGCCGGAAAATTATCCGATTACTGAGGAGGGGAATATCAGTGCCTAAAGCGCTTATTACGGGAATGACGGGGATGGTCGGGTCTCATCTCGCCGACTATTTGCTCGAACACACAAATTGGGAGGTTTACGGAGTCCAGCGGTGGCGCAGCGCGTTTGACAATATCGCGCATTTATCCGACAGGATAAACCGACGGGATCGCGTATTTATACGCTACGGGGATTTGAACGACCAATCGTCGCTGCTGAACGTGTTGGAGGAGGTACGCCCGGATTTCATATTCCATTTGGCGGCGCAGAGTTATCCGCAAACCAGCTTTAACGCGCCCGTCGATACGCTCGGCACAAATATTTTGGGGACGTGCAGACTGCTGGAAAGTATCAAGCTGCTGCGGCTGGAGCCGGTAATTCACGTATGCGCGTCGTCCGAGGTGTTCGGGCGCGTTTCGGCGGATAAAATGCCGATTTCCGAGGATTGTACGTTTCATCCGGCGTCGCCGTATGCGATTTCAAAGGTCGGGACGGATTTACTGGGGCGCTATTACGCGGAGGCGTATGGTATGAAGGTGATGAGCACAAGAATGTTCACACACACGGGGCCGAGGCGCGGCGATGTGTTCCACGAATCGACGTTCGCAAAGCAGATCGCGATGATCGAAGAAGGGTTGATGCCCCCCGTCGTCAGCGTCGGGAATCTCGATTCTCTCAGAACATATGCGGATGTGCGCGACGCCGTAAGGGCATATCATATGCTCGTGACGGTGGATCCGGTCGGAGGCGAGTATTACAATATCGGAGGAAGCTATACCTGCAAGGTGGGGGATACGTTGAATACGCTGCTTTCGTTTTCAAAGAACAAAAATATCGGAGTCAGGACCGACCCGGAGCGTCTGCGCCCGATAGACGCGGATCTGCAGGTGCCGGACACCTCAAAATTCACGGCTCACACGGGTTGGAAGCCTGAGATACCATACGAGAAAACTATGCGGGATTTGCTGGATTACTGGCGCGGGCGTGTAAAATCTGCGGGAACATTTCTGTCGAGGTAAGGAGAGCGATATGAGGGTGGCTGTTCTCGGCGCCGGAGTGTCCGGCTTGACTGTCGCGCGGAGGCTTTTTGACGCCGGCGTCGATGTGACGGTGTATGAAGCGGACGCGAAGGCCGGAGGCCTGGCGAAGTCCCGCGTTACGGACGGATATATTTACGACCCGCACGGAGGGCATATTTTTAATTCCAAAAACCAAAACGTCGTGGATTGGGTGTTTTCCGTTCTGCCGAAGGAGCATTGGCAGTTTAATGTCAGAAACGCGAAGATATTTTATAAGGGCGGGTATATATCATATCCGTTCGAGCTGTCGCTGTGCGAGCTGCCGGTAGACGACGCAGTTGACTGCGCCTATGATTTCATAAGCGCGCAGCGCGGGGATGAGCCGGACAATTTCGCGGATTGGCTTGTCTGGAATTTCGGGAAAAGCATAGCGGAGGCGTATATGCTGCCCTACAATCGCAAAATTTGGGCGTACCCTCTTGAAGAAATGGGCACGGCGTGGATGCGCGGAAAAATGCCGCTGCCGGAGAAAAAAGACATACTCCGTTCGCTCGCGCTGAAAGACCCGACGGAGCGCAAAATGCCGCATTCCACGTTCTATTATCCGCTCGAGGGCGGAATTCAGACGATGATCGACGCCGTCGCGAGGCCGCTGACGCTCAGGCTCTCCGAGCCGGTCGAGGCTGTCGAAAGCCGCGGCAACCGCTGGCTTGTGAACGGGGAAGCATACGACGCGGTTGTATCGACGATACCGCTTAAAGCCTTGCCCGCGGTCATGAGGCTGCCCGAACGTGTCTCGGGTGCGATCGACGGCTTGAGGTACAACAGTCTGACGACCTTTCTCACGGATTGCCCGCCGACGGATATTTCGTGGCTGTACATCCCGGGTACGCGGTGGCGGGCGCACCGAATGGGCTATCAAAGCGCGCTGACGCCGAAAGCGGCTCCGGACGGCGGAGGCTCCGGCGCGTTTGAGATCATAGGCGCCGAGGTGAAGGCAAGCGATTCGCTTATAAAGCAGGCCCTGCCGGACGAATTGCGCGCGGGGCGTATTATCGATACGCAGTTTTCCGAATACGCCTATGTCATACACGATAAGGCCCACGCGAAAAATGTGTCGGTCACGCGCAGCTATTTCAACGGCGATTCGGGATTTTATTCGATTGGCCGCTGGGGGGCGTGGAATTACAACAATATGGATCTATGTATGGCCGAAGCGTTTGATACCGCCGCGCGAATACTGTCCGGCGCGTATGGAGGGGATTATGCTGATAAAAATATTTGACCCGGATTTTACGCACGGCGACGAGCGCGGCGTGATAACGCAGCTTGTACACGGCGGGTACAGTCAGGTAAACGTGGTGACGACCGTGAAAGGCGCGCGCCGCGGGCGGATGCATTATCATTTGGCAAATACGGAAGCGTTTTATGTTGTAAGCGGCGCCTTTGACTTCGCTTGCCGTGCTATAGACGGCAAAACGCGAGAGCGCTACGCGTTCAAGGCGGGAGATTTTTTCAGCGTACCGCCGAGCGTCGGTCACGATTTCCGTTTTACCGAGGATACTGTGCTCGTGGGGCTATACGACCTCGGAGTTGACTTGCCCGACGGTACGCGTGATATTATCGAAATTGAAGCGGGGGAATAGCACATGGATCGAATTTTGTCCGATTATCTGGAGCGGTATCCCGAGCTCCGGGGCTGTAAGGAAAGCGTCGTCGGCGCGGTCGGGGCAATTGTGAATTGCTATCGCTCCGGCGGTAAGCTGCTCGTCGCAGGAAACGGCGGTTCCGCTGCGGACTCCGCGCATATATGCGGGGAGCTGCTGAAGGGGTTTTTACTGAAAAGACCGTTGAGCGGCGAGGATAAGAGCTTTTACGCGACGCAAGGTGAAATCGGCGGGCTGATTTCGGATAAGCTGCAGGGCTCGCTTCCCGCCGTCGATCTGTCCGCGATGCAAAGCGTTATTTCCGCAACCTTGAACGACAACGGCGCGGATTTGATTTTTGCCCAGCAGATAAACGGATTGGGGAAGCCGGGGGATGTGTTTATCGGTATAAGCACGTCCGGGAACAGCAGAAACGTCATCGCGGCGGGCATAGTCGCGAAGCGGCGCGGGCTTACCGCCATAGCGCTGACGGGGGAGCGCGAAAGCGCGATGTCGTCGTTGTTTGACATTACGGTCCGCGCGCCGTCGTCGTTGACTCCGCGCGTGCAGGAATTTCATTTGCCGATATATCATCTGATTTGCGCGGCTGTGGAGGCGGAGCTGTGGAAGCAATAATTTTGGCGGGCGGCAAAGGGGCGCGCCTTAGATCGGTCGTTAGCGATATGCCAAAGCCCGCCGCCCCGGTCGGCGGCGTTCCGTTTTTGCTGTATTTGCTGAAATGGCTTGAGCGAAACGGAACAGCGCGCGTTGTCCTCTCGATCGGATATCTGGGAAACGTCATACGCTCAGAATTCGGAGACCGCTTCGGGGCCTTGGAAATTGCGTATTGCAGCGAGGACACGCCCTTAGGCACGGGCGGCGCAATCAAAAAAGCGCTGGGAATGTGTGACGGTAAAAACGTATTCGTCGTAAACGGCGACACGTATTTCGGAATTGAGCTCAACAGTCTGCTGCGATTTCATATAAACAATTTCGCCGACATTACGATCGCGCTCAAGGAGCTGACTGATTTCGACCGTTATGGAACCGTGGAGTGCCGGGACGGCATTGTGACCGGGTTTCAGGAAAAAAGGCGTATGATGAAGGGAATGATCAACGGCGGCGTTTACTGTCTGCGCGGAAATATTTTTGACGGGCTTGATATGCCGGATAAATTTTCGTTTGAGCGCGATTTCCTCGCGGCGCAAAATGACCGGCTGCGTATATGCGGGGCGCCGTGCGGCGGCAATTTCATCGATATCGGCATTCCGGAGGATTATGTGGCGGCGCAGACGCTTATTCCCCAATGGCTGGAGGTATAATATAATGACCGGAAATATCGGGAATATGAGCAGGGCGGTTTTTCTGGACCGCGACGGCGTCGTCAATGAGGACGGGGGTTATATATACAAAAGGGAAGATTTTCGGTTTCTCAACGGCATCTTCGATTTCTGCCGCGCGGCGCGGGCAAGAGGTTACTTACTATTTATCATTACAAATCAAGCGGGGATCGCGAGAGGCTATTTCACGGAGGAGGATTACCGGGCTTTGACTGAATGGATGCTCGATAAATTTGCGGAGCAGGGGATACAAATAAAAAAAGTATATCACTGCCCCTATCATCCCGAGCACGGCGTCGGGCGATACAAGAAGGACTCGTTTGACCGCAAGCCGAATCCGGGTATGATTTTCCGAGCTCAAAGAGAGTTCAATATCAATTTGTGGAGCTCCGTTCTCATAGGCGACAAGGACTCCGATATAAACGC
>JAISAA010000255.1 GCA_031266955.1 Oscillospiraceae bacterium
CGAGGAATAATCCCCCATCTTATACACTGAATCGTTAAAAGCAGTATACAACGCCGCCGCGGCAAAAGTCAATACCTGTCGCAGATATATGACAACTGCTCCGGGCGTATCAAAACCGAAAAACGTCCGTTCCCGCAAAGACGGACGGCCACCGACTGACTGAACAGTTACCAAACTAACAGCTACTAAGGAGTGATACTCATTGCCCAAGAGCGTAATGTACGGCAAAACTGAGCGTATGAGCTACGCGAAGCGTCCGGAAATTCGGGAGATGCCGAACCTTCTCGAGGTTCAGAAGGATTCCTACAAATGGTTCCTTGAAACAGGGCTGCGCGAGGTGTTTCGCGATGTGGCGGAAATTACCGACCACACGGGAAACCTCGAGCTCACGTTCATCGATTACAGGATGGACGACAAGCCCAAGTATTCGGTCGAGGAATGCAAGGCGCGCGACGTGACCTATGCCGCGCCGATCTGGGTCAGCGTCCGGCTGCGCAACCGCGAGACGGAGGAAATAAAGGAGCAGGAGATATTTATGGGGGATTTCCCTATGATGACTCAGGCGGGTACCTTTATTATAAACGGCGCGGAGCGCGTCGTTGTCTCTCAGATCGTGCGCTCGCCCAGCGCGTATTTTAACAAGGGCGTCGATCCGAAAACGACGGGAGAGATTTTCACCGCGACGCTTATTCCGTACAGAGGCGCGTGGCTGGAGTACGAAACCGACGCGTCCGACAGCTTTTTCGTGCGCATAGACAGGAACCGCAAGCTGCCGGTGACCTGGCTGCTGCGGTCGATAGGGCGCCGCGGGAGCGACCCCGTGACGTGGCTGTCCATGCCGGGCGGCGAGGGCGGCGCGGAGACCCCGGAGCAGCTGAAAGCGATCTTCGGCGGCGACGAGCGGATCACGGCGACGCTTGAGCGCGACATATGCGCCTCGCGCGAGGAGGCGCTCATCGAGGTGTATAAACGCCTGAGGCCGGGCGAGCCCCCGACGGTGGACAGCGCCGAGATACTTTTGAACAATATGTTTTTCGACCCGCGGCGGTACGATATTTCAAAGGTCGGGCGCTATATGTTCAACAAAAAGCTCGCCCTCGGGGCGCGGCTGAACGGAGCGAAGCTTGCCATGCCCGCGGCAGACCCGATGACCGGAGAGATCATCGCGGAGGCCGGGGAGGTCCTGACGCGCGAGCGCGCGGCGGAGATAGAGGCCCGCGGCGTCGCGGGCGCCACCGTCGAGGTCGACGGGCGGAGCGTCGTAATGTTCTCAAACGGTATGGTGAGGCTTGACGGCTTCGTGGACTTTGACCCGAAGGAGCTCGGCATCCGCGAGCGCGTAAGATTTATCATACTGAAAGAGCTTTTGGATAAATATGAGGGGAAGAGTAAGGCCCTCCGCGACGCGATAATCGAAAACGTTGACGAGCTTATCCCGGGCCATATAATACCGGACGATATTTTCGCGGCGGCGAACTACTTAAACTGTCTCGCGAACGGAATAGGCTCGCCGAGCGATATCGACCATCTCGGGAACCGCCGTATGCGAAGCGTCGGAGAGCTGCTGCAAAATCAGTTCCGCCTCGGCTTTTCAAATATGGAGCGTATGATACGCGATAAAATGACGGTCTCGGACGAGATAATCACGCCGCAGTCGCTTATCAACGTGCGCACGGTGACGGCGAAGATAAAGGAATTTTTCGGCTCGTCCCCGCTGTCGCAGTTTATGGATCAGACGAATCCGCTCGCGGAGCTGACGCATAAACGCCGCCTCTCAGCGCTCGGCCCCGGAGGGCTCTCGCGTGAAAGAGCGGGCCTTGACGTGCGCGACGTGCATTACACGCACTACGGGCGGATGTGCCCGATAGAGACGCCCGAGGGTCCCAACATCGGGCTTATAGGCTATCTCGCGAGCTACGCGCGCGTCAACGAGTACGGCTTCATCGTCGCGCCGTACAGCCGGGTGGACAAGAAAACGGGCGTGATAACCGATGAGGTCGAGTATCTGACCGCCGACGTGGAGGACGACTATTTCGTCGCCCAGGCGACGGAGCCGCTCGACGAAAACGGACGCCTTATAAACGAGCGCGTCACGTGCCGTCACCGCGACGAAATAGTCGCAGTCGAGCGCGAGCGCATAGATTTTATCGACGTGTCCCCGATGATGATGGTGTCCGTGGCGACGGCGATGATACCGTTTTTGGAGAACGGCGAGGCCAACCGCGCGCTGATGGGCGCGAATATGCAGCGTCAGGCCGTCCCGCTGCTTTTGCCCGAGGCGCCTATCGTGGCGACGGGCATAGAGCACAAATGCGCCGCCGATTCGACTGTCGTGCGGATATCCGAGGGCGACGGCGTCGTGACTGCGGTCTCCGCGACGAATGTCAAGGTGCGCTATGACGGCGGGGAGGAAAAGGATTATCCGCTGACAAAGTTCTCTCGCTCCAACAACGGAACGTGTACGAACCAGCGCCCGGTCGTCGCCGTGCACGAGCGCGTCGCGAAGGGCGACGTGCTCGCCGACGGTCCGTCCACGAGCAACGGCGAGATCGCGCTCGGCAAAAACGTCCTCGTCGGCTTTATGACTTGGGAGGGCTATAACTACGAGGACGCGATTTTAATAAACGAGCGCCTCGCGTACGACGACGTTTTCACGTCGATACACATAGAGGAGCACGAGGTGGACGCGCGCGACACAAAGCTCGGCCCGGAGGAGATCACGCGCGATATCCCCGGCGTGGGAGAGGACGCGCTGCGTTATCTCGACGACCGCGGGATAATCCACATCGGCGCCGAGGTCCGCGCGGGCGACATCCTCGTCGGAAAGGTCACGCCCAAGGGCGAAACGGACCTGACGGCGGAGGAACGCCTGCTCCGCGCGATTTTCGGCGAAAAGGCGCGAGAAGTGCGCGACACGTCGCTGAAAGTCCCGCACGGAGAGAGCGGCATCGTCGTGGACGTGCGCGTTTTCACGCGGGATAACGGCGACGAGATGAATCCCGGCGTCAATATGATAGTGCGCTGCTATATCGCGCAGAAGCGGAAAATCAGCGTCGGGGACAAGATGGCGGGACGCCACGGGAACAAGGGCGTCGTCTCGCGCATAATGCCGCAGGAGGATATGCCTTATCTGCCAGACGGCACGCCGCTCGATATCGTCCTCAACCCGCTCGGGGTGCCGGCGCGTATGAATATCGGGCAGGTTTTGGAGGTGCATCTCGGCTACGCGGCCAAAACGCTCGGCTGGAAGATCGCGACGCCCGTATTCAACGGCGCCACCGAGCGCGATATATGGGACACGCTGAAGCTCGCGGGGCTGCGAGAGGACGGAAAAAGCGTCCTGTACGACGGCAGGACGGGCGACGCGTTCGACAGTCCCGTGACCGTGGGCTATATCTACTTCTTGAAGCTGCACCATCTTGTTGACGACAAGATACACGCGCGCAGCACGGGCCCGTATTCGCTCGTCACGCAGCAGCCGCTCGGAGGCAAGGCTCAGTTCGGCGGACAGCGCTTCGGTGAAATGGAGGTCTGGGCGCTGGAGGCCTACGGAGCGGCGTATACGCTTCAGGAGATACTGACCGTCAAATCGGACGATACGGTCGGGCGCGTGCGCACCTACGAATCCATCGTAAAAGGGCGAAATATCCCGAAGCCCGGCGTGCCGGAGTCGTTCAAGGTGCTTGTCAAGGAGCTGCAATCGCTGTGCCTGAGTATGCGCGTGCTCGACGAGAACGGCAACGAGATCACGCTTAAAACCGAGGAAGAGGACAACATCATCGGCGACGACTTCCGCGACGCCATGCGCGGGTCGGGAGAATACGGCTCCGACGACAAGGAATTTGAAAAGAGCGGCTTCTCGATAGAGGACGCCGGCGACGTGCTCGGCTTTGACGACGACGATGACGACGAGGATGTTGATATTGACAACGAGGATGAGGAGGACACGCTATGAGCGTAACACAATTCGAGTCGATCCAAATAGGGCTCGCGTCCCCGGAAATGATACTCGAATGGTCGCACGGGGAAGTAAAAAAGCCTGAAACGATAAACTACCGCACGTTGAAGCCGGAGCGCGACGGGCTGTTCTGCGAAAAAATCTTCGGGCCGACAAAGGACTGGGAATGCCACTGCGGAAAGTATAAAAAAATACGCTGGAAGGGCAAGGTGTGTGACCGCTGCGGCGTCGAGGTGACGAAAAAAGAGGTGCGCCGCGAGCGTATGGGGCATATCGACCTCGCCGCCCCGGTCTCGCACATATGGTACTTCAAGGGCATACCGTCCCGTATGGGGCTGCTGCTCGACTTGACGCCGCGCGTGCTCGAAAAGGTGCTGTATTTCGCGTCGTATATCGTGACCGATCCCGGCGACAGCTCGATAACTCATCTGCACAAATATCAGATACTGTCCGAAAAGGAATACCGCGACTCGCGCGAGAAATTTGAGGATGACATAGAAGCCGGTATGGGCGCGGAGACGATCCGCCGTCTGCTCAGCGAGGTGGACTGCGAGCGCTTTTCCGAGCAGCTCCGCCAGCTGCTGCGCGAGGAGGACGACGACGATTACGCGCCGAAGCCCAGCCCCGATACGCTGTGCGCCTACGAAGGCTGCAAGGAGTGTACGAACCGCGCAAGGTGCCCGGGCCAGCTCATCGACGTGCTCGTCTCGCGCAAAAACCCGCGTGAGCTGCGCCTCGACCGCTTTTCGGCGCAGCTGCGAAGCGAGGCAAGGCGCGCTTCGGGGCAGAAAAAGGCGAAGCTGATAAAAAGGCTCGAGGTCGTGGAGGCGTTCCGGCTCTCGGGAAACGACCCGGCCTGGATGATAATCAACGTCCTGCCGGTCATCCCGCCCGATATACGCCCGATGGTGCAGCTTGACGGCGGCAGGTTCGCGACAAGCGACCTAAACGACCTGTACCGGCGCGTCATAAACCGCAACAACCGCCTGAAAAGGCTGATACAGCTCACCGCGCCGGATATCATAGTGCGCAACGAAAAGCGTATGCTTCAAGAGGCCGTGGACGCGCTTATAGACAACGGCAGGCGCGGCAGGGCGGTGACGGGGGCGAACTCCCGCGCGCTGAAATCGCTTTCGGATATGCTTAAGGGCAAGCAGGGGCGCTTCCGCCAGAATCTGCTCGGAAAGCGCGTGGACTATTCCGGGCGCTCCGTCATAGTCGTCGGGCCCGACTTGAAGCTTTATCAGTGCGGCGTGCCCAAGGAGATGGCGATAGAGCTTTTCCGTCCGTTTATTATGAAAAAGCTCGTCGAGGACGGTATGTCGAACAATATAAAATCCGCCCGCAAGATGGTAGATCGCGGTATGACCGAGGTCTGGGACGCTCTCGAGGCGATAATAAAAGAGCATCCCGTGCTCTTGAACCGCGCGCCGACGCTGCACAGACTCGGCATTCAGGCGTTTGAGCCGATACTCGTCGAGGGCCGGGCGTTAAAGCTGCATCCGCTCGTCTGCTCGGCGTACAACGCCGACTTTGACGGCGACCAGATGGCGATACACGTCCCGCTTTCGGCGGAGGCGCAGGCGGAGGCGCGCATCCTTATGCTTTCGGTGAACAACCTGCTGCACCCGAAGGACGGGCAGCCCGTCACCGTGCCGACGCACGATATGGTCCTCGGCGCGTACTACCTGACCTACGAGCGCCCGGAGGAAAACGCGCTCGACGAGAACGGGAACTATATCATAAAAGCGTTTTCGACGCCGGAGGAAGCGCTTATGGCGTACCAAAACGGCGACGTCGGTATCCACGCCCCGATAAAGCTGCGCGTGACGCAAAGGATCAAGGGAGTTCATATCGCGCACGTTATCGACACGACGGTCGGCAGGATAATCTTCAACGAGCCGATCCCGCAGGACCTCGGCTTTGTGGACCGCGACGACCCGGAGCATATGTTCGACTATGAGATCGGCGTCCGCACGGATCAAAAGGAGCTTGAAAAGATAGTGAAGGCCTGCATTTCCAAGCACGGCTTCACAGAGTCGGCGGAGCTTTTGGACAACATCAAGGCGCTCGGCTTCAAATATTCCACGCGCGCCGCTATCACGGTGTCCATTTCGGATATAACGGTCCCGGAGACGAAGGAGCAGCTCATTTCAGAGGCCGAGCGGCGGGTGATCGATATCGAGCGGCAGTATAAGCGCGGCTTCATTACCGACGATGAGCGCTACCGCCTCGTCGTGAACGAGTGGGAGCAGACGAAGGACGACGTGACGGCGGCTATGAACGCGGCGTTCGACGAATACAATCCCATATATATTATGACGAAATCAGGAGCGCGCGGCAGTATGAACAACTTCCGCCAGCTCGCCGGTATGCGCGGACTGCTGATGAACACGGTCGGCAAGACGATAGAAATTCCGATAAAATCGAATTTCCGCGAGGGCCTGACGGTGCTCGAATACTTCATATCCTCGCGCGGCGCGCGCAAGGGCCTCACCGACATCGCGCTGAAAACGGCCGACTCCGGATATCTGACGCGCCGCCTCGTGGACGTCTCGCAGGACGTGATAATCCGCGAGCACGACTGCGGCACGCACGAGGGCATCGTGGTCTCCGCGGAGGAGGAAAACGGCAGCGTCATAAAGACGCTCGGCCAAGCGATCAGCGGGCGGTATCTGTCCGACGATATACAGGACCCGGAGACGGGCGAAATACTGTTCACGCGGGACGAAATGCTGACGGCCGCCGCCGGCGAGATACTTGAGGCGCGCGGGATCACGTCGGTAAAGGTGCGCACGGTTATCGAATGCGACGCCGAAAGCGGCGTTTGCGCGAAATGCTACGGCATCAACCTCGCCACGAGCGACCCGGTCTCAATAGGGGAGGCGGTCGGCGTCATCGCGGCGCAGAGCATAGGCGAGCCCGGAACTCAGCTCACGATGCGCACGTTCCACGCCGGCGGCGTCGCCGGGGACGATATCACACAGGGACTTCCGCGCGTCGAAGAGCTGTTTGAGGCGAGAAAGCCAAAAAAGGTCTCCATACTGTCCGAAACGGACGGCAGCATCGCCATCGAGGAGACGCGGAAAAACGCCGTCGTCGCCATCACCGTGACAAATCCCGACGACGGTGAGGTGAGGGTATATCAGACGCCGTATTCCGCGGGCATACGCGTAAAGCCCGGCGACGTCGTGAAAAAGGGAGAGCGTTTGACGGGCGGCGCGCTGAACGTGCACGACGTACTGCGCATCCGCGGCAAGGAGGACGCGCAGACGTATCTCATAAGCGAGGTCCAGAAGGTGTACCGCCAGCAGGCGATAGATATAAACGACAAGCACATAGAGGTCATCCTGCGCCAGATGATGCGCAAGGTGCGCGTAGAGGACGGCGGGGATACCGAGCTTCTGACCGGCACGACGGTGGACATCTCGGAGCTCAAGCGCGAGAACAAGGCCGTAGCCGAACGCGCGGAGCGCGGCGAAATGCGCCCGGACGGGGAGGAGCTGCGCCCGGCTTCATTCTCGCGCGTCCTGATGGGCATCACGAAGGCGTCCTTGGCGACGGATTCGTTCCTCTCCGCGGCGAGCTTCCAGGAGACGACGAAGGTGCTGACGGAGGCCGCAATAAAGGGCAAGGTAGACAGGCTCGCGGGCTTAAAAGAGAACGTGATAATAGGAAAGCTCGTCCCGGCGGGCAGCGGGCTCTCGCTTTACCGCGAATCGGA
>JAISAA010000261.1 GCA_031266955.1 Oscillospiraceae bacterium
CCGCCGCCTTGCCGCCGGAGATTGTCGCTTTGACCTCCGCGCGCGCGCTTTTATCGGCTCCGCCGCCGGCGTCCGGGCCGGAGCTTGCGCCTGTGTTTGGTTTGTCGTCGAAGCCGCCGCTTGGCGCGTTTTCAAGATCGCGCCCGAGCTCGCGCGTGTACAGCCACTCGACAACGTCGCCCGCGGACAGCGCGTAAAGCTCCGCCGAGCGTTGCGGGAACGCGCCGTTGACGCGGTACATCCAGCCGCTGCCCGGCCCCTCGTCAAACTCGCCGAGGCCCATTATCGCAAACACGTATTTGCCGGCATATACGCTGTGGCCTACAGCTCCGATGTTATCCTCTCCGAGCGCGCCGGTGAGCGCGCTCAGCGCGGTCATTCCGGGCGCGTGGTCGAGGCTGCCGTTGAAATACGTTTTTCCCTTCGGGTCTTTTACGAGCAGGGATATTTTGTCCGGCGCGGCGGGGGCGGGTCTGTCGGGATTCGGCGCGCCCGCGTCCTTCCCCGGGCCGGGGCCCGTTTTATCATCGCCGCCGACGTCGGCGATACCGAGCAGGGCGATGTCGGGCAGGGCGCCGAAATACGGGGAGTTGTTGCCTTGGCGCGCGTTCATGCTTGGGCTGACGCCCGTCAGCGGAATGCTGCGGTGCGCGCCGAGTTCCTCGCCGAAATGCGTTTGGTAGATGCGGCCGCCGGTGAGCGCGCCGCCGTCTTCGCCTGTTATCGTGTATATTATGCGGGAGGGGGCGCTGCCGGCGGTCAGGTCATACTGCCCGCGCCCGCTCTCGACGGTCACTGTGCCGCCGGACGCCGTGTACTCCACGTGCGTCGTATACGCGAACGCCATATTGCTGCCGGGGACGTTCCCGATGCCGGGGTTGTATATGCCGCCGAGCTTTTGAACGGGGGAGCACAGCCCGTCGAGCGTTATCTCCGCCGTGTCCCCGACTGCGAACGGCGCTCCGGGACGCGTTTTGTTCACAGCGCTGATGTTCAGCCCGCGCGCCATTACGACGTGGTATTTAACACTGCCGCCGTTTGACGCCTCGATGATGCTGCGCCCCTCGCGCAGGCGTACGGTGAAGCGGCCGTCCGCGTCCGCCGTGTAATCTGTCCACGCTTCGCCGAATTCACTTATGTGTAATGGGTCGTGTACTCGCACGGCGGAGCCTTCAGCCGGGGTGAACGAGAGCTCGGCGTGATCTGTTTTCGCGCGGTCGAAATAGTACGCGTCGAAGTCGTTGCGGGCGGTTATGCCGGTGTCGAAATCCCGCGTGCTGCCGCCTACGTTGATGACGGCGACGCCCGTGTTCACGGGGTCGATAGAGCCGAAATATAAGGCCGAGGTATCGTGCTTATAGATGAGCGGGCCGTATGTGAATTTGATTACGGAGACGCCGTTTTGAACCGCCGTTATCTCTTGGCGGAGCCTGCCGGGAGAGCCGGTCTTCGCGATGGCCGCGCTGTCGCCGAGCACCGTGAAGCTGTATTCCGGCTCTATGAAGTAGTTTGACGTCGTTCCCTGCATGGCCTGCCAGACGCGGAAATAGTCGAGCGTGAATTTTTGCCCCGGCGAGAGCTCTATGCCGCCGGTGTCGTTCAGGTTCGTGTAGATGTTCGATTCCTGCCATGCGTACGCGTTCTGCCCCGCTTGGGCCGAGTCGCAGGAGTCCGGCAGGTCAATGGTGACCGTTTCGTTTTGCGTCAGGCGGAAATGGCCGCACTGCTTGAACTCGCCGGGGCGCGCCGCCTCGTAGTGCAGGTCGGCGTTTTGCGGGAGGGCGCCCGTGTAGTAGTCGTAGACGTCGCCGTCCGCGCGCTCTGTGACGTCCTTTTCCAGCGGGTAGACCGTGAACGGCGCGAAGTGATTGCTGTTTTTCGAGTATACGCCAATTTCCGCGCCTTTTGAGACTTTTATCGTCGCAAGCTCGTTTACCCTGAATCTCATGGAATCAATTCCGCAGTAATAATCCTTCGCGCGCATGACGGCGCCGCCGAAGACGTTCCAGTCCGCGTGGTTTGAGACTATGCCGTAGCTGTACGGAGTCTCCGCGGCGCTGTCCGCGCGCAGCAGCAGTAAGTACTCCCATTTGTGCTGCTTGCTTTTCGGGGCATCGTTCCGCGCAAACGGCGCAAGCTCTTCCGAATTGCCGTCGCGGACTGTCGCGACAGATAAAAAATCATCAGCGTAACCGGTTACCGGGTAGACGCGGAGCAGCAGCTCACAGAAGTTGAAGGTGTTTATGTCGGGATTTGTCCCGTCGTCAGCTTGAACCTCGAAGCCGCCCGAGGAATATACGGCGCTTTTAGAGCTGTCCTTATAGAGCGTATAGCTGTACGGGCCCGCGGCGAGAGGAGCGCCGCCGTTGTCCGGGTAGAAAACGCTTTTTATTAAGCTTGCGGGCGGCAGTCCGTTGGCGCCGTCATTTTCCACGCGCCTGAAATTGACAGTGTTCCCGTCGCTGTCCGCGGCTTCGAGCTGCGCGTCCTTAAAGTAGGCGTCGAAGCCGGTGATAAAGGTGCCGGACGGCGTCATTTGCGAGGCTTTCGGGAGATAGATTTTTACGTCCGGCGTAACGGGGCCTTCGTCGGAAATGGCGATGGACGGCGCCGGATTTGTTTCAAAGCCGCCGTCCGCGCCGGGGTCGTCCGCGAGCGCCGGCGACGGAAGAATGCCGGAGCACAGCGTCAGCGACAGCGCGAGTGTCAGGAGCAGGGTAACGACCCTGCGTAAACGCCCTTTGTTGATAGACATATTGTTTATAAACTCCAATTATTGAAATATTAAAATTTGTTGAGGATATGTTGCGCGCTGACGCGCCCGTGAAGAAGTTTGTATATATTTTTGCTGCAGCGAGACGTACTTTAACACATTGACGCGTATGTGTCAATGGAAATTTTATAATATTTCGATATTGGTATGACATTATGTGTATTAGAAGCAATTGTTTGGGGGTTTTGCCATAGTAAGTATTGACACTTTGTAAGCAATATTAGGCAAAACCGGCGCGATGTGTTGCAATTCTGCGAGATACATTATTTTGCCGCCTGCGCGGCGGGCGCCCCATAAAGAAATTGGTCGCCGCGCCGCTCTTTACTTTTCCCGCGAGTTGAGTTACAATGATACCGGTTTGTGAAAACAGCACAAAAAAATAGGAGGCTTACGCGAAATGTACTTACAGAAATACCCGCGTCTGTTCGAGCCGATGAGGCTCCGGGGCGTACTTTTGAAAAACAGGATAATGTCGGCGCCGAATATGATTTTCAGGACGCTCGGCGGGCGCCCCGACGATTACTACGTCCGGTATCTCGAGCACAAGGCGCGCGGCGGCGCCGCGATCGTCACGCTCGGCGAGGCGAGCGTCGGCGACGGAGGCAGCCACACGCCGAGAATGGAAACGACGCTTGAAAACGCCGCCGTCTTTTCCGAAATGGCGCAGGCGATCCACGAGCACGGCGCCGCGGCGTCGGTCGAGCTGACGCACGGAGGTTTTAATGTCAGGCCGCGCTTTAACAACGATTTATCAAAGCTCGTCAGCCCGTCCGGCGGTACGAACGAGCAAGGCGGCGTCACGCGGGCTATGACGGAGGACGATATGGCGCGCGTCACGCTCGAATTCGCCGACGCCGCCGAATATTACGTCCGCGCGGGCTTTGACGCCGTGCTTTTACACTGCGGGCACGGCTGGCTGCTGTCCCAGTTCTTATCGCCGCTTATGAATACGCGCGGCGACGAATACGGCGGCAGCTTGGAGAATCGTATGCGCTTCCCGCTGCGCGTGATAAAAGCCGTGCGAGAGAGACTGGGGAAAAATCACGCGGTTTTGCTCCGCGTTTCGGGCTCCGAGCGCCGCGCGGGCGGCTACACCCCCGCCGATATCGCGGAATTCTTGTCCCGCGCGGACGAATACGCCGATATGGCCGAGGTCTCCTCGGACGATTTTGAACATATTTTCGCGACCCCGTATCTCCCGTGGGGGCAGAACGTCGAGCTCGCGGAGGAAATAAAGCGCTCCGGTAAGGTGAAAATGCCGATATTCACGGTGGGCTCGATATTAGACCCCGCGCAGGCCGAGGAAATAATCGCCTCCGGGCGCGCCGACGGCGTGTCGATGTCCCGCGCGCTTATCGCCGACCC
>JAISAA010000318.1 GCA_031266955.1 Oscillospiraceae bacterium
TCGGATACTTCGAGCGAGTAGTCGTAGTTCGTGCGCCAGCCCGCGCCGAGGATGCCGCTTTGGCCGTCCGTCGAGTTGTAGGTGCGCGTAAACGCGAGCAATTGCGGCCCGGCGACGGCGAGGTCTACATTATTATATACGTAATTGCCCGTGACCATATTTATATTGTGCTGTCCGGGCAGCGACGAGAGCGCGTTAAACGGCGCGGACGCGCCGGTCGGGGCGCCGAGCCCCTTGGGCGGGAGCGCGCGGTCGATTTTTACGGCGAGATAGCCGTCCGGAGGCGGTAGCTCCGGGGATTCTTCGGGGTCATCGGATTCGTCCGTATCTTCGGTTTCGTCGGTGTCTTCCGATTCTTCCAGGTTCTCCGGGTCTTCCGTATCGTCGGGTTCAGAACTCGGAACAGGCGTGAGGGGTTGCAGAACTATGACGTATTCCACGTTGTCCGAGAGCGTGACGGGGGCGCCATCACCGTCAACGACCTCGCCGTCCCATTCGATGACGTTGATGAAGTTTTTAGAGTTAACGTCCGGATACGGTTCGGGCTCGGGTACGTCGATAAGCGTTTGGAGCAAGCCGTCGTAGCCCTTGAAGTATCGCGCGGTCGTGCCGTCGAACACCGATTCCGATTCCGGGTTTTCGTATTTGCCTTTGAGGTAGCCGGCAAGCGTCTCGCGCGGGTCGGTATCATACAGCCCGTCGTCGCCGTTGCGCGTCCACACCTCGACGGCATACGGCTGCGTGTTCTCGACGGCGAACGAGAGGACGGCGCGCTCCGTGTACGGGTTGTACGCGCGGATGAGCTCGTCCGTTTCGTCAAGGGAGTGAGCCTCGGACAGCGTTTCGCCTGTCGTCGCGATGGAGAGCCGCATAAAGCTCCATTTGGTGTCTGTGAGGTCAAACGCCAGCGCTTGGGCGGGCAGGCCGAGCAGAATTGCGGCGCATATGACGATGCTGATGAACGAGGTGGCGTGTTTTCGGATTTTTGTTTTCATTGTCGTGTCACTCCTTTATTCCCATACCTCGACGCCGTTTTCGTATACCGCGTCGTGAGCTGTGGTCGCCTCGATGATCTGGGCGTAGGCCCAATGCGTTTCGGGCAGGTCTTTGTACGGATTCGGGAGCCTCGCGGCGGCGGCCTCATCCGGGAAGCGTCCGAGCATACGGTTTATCGCGGTTATGACCTCCGCGCGGCTGATATGCCTGTCCGGGCCGAAGCTGCCGTCCGGGAGTCCGTGCATAAGACCGTTCAGGTCCGCCGCGCCGATATAGCCGTTGGCCCAATTGTCCGCCGCGTCCGGGAATTTATCCGTACGCGCGGGCTCATAGCCCTTGTACCGCACAAGCAGCGCCGCGAATTCCGCGCGCGTTATATTGTCCTCCGGAGCGAAGCGCCCGTCGGGATAGCCGAGCATTATGCCTTGCTCCGCCATATACGCTATGGCCGCGGACGACCAGCGCGCCTTTGTGACGTCCGGAAATTGAGAATCGTATTTTGCGTAGGGCTCGCCGGCTATTCTGTGCAAAATTACAGCCGCCTGCTCGCGGGTAAGAGGCGCATCCGGCGCCGAGAGGCTTCCGGGCAGCCCGGCGATGTACGGCTCGTGGCGCACGGGCTTTTCGGGCTCCGGCTTTGGCGTTGGCGAGGGCGTAGGAGTCGGCTCCGGAGACGACGTACCGCCGCCGACGCCTGTCGAGACGCCCGGGGCAGGGGAGCCCGTGCCGAGCTTGAAGCTGACGAACGTATACGGCGCGCCGGCGTCGTACGGCAGCATACGAAGCTCAAGCTCTATCGCCTCGGCGTATGGGACGTCTTTTAGAAGCTCTATGTAAATCCCGTTTGGATCGCTTGTTATCGCGAAATATTCGTCGGGGTCGTCAAGCGCCGATTTCAGTACGAGCTCATACGCCGCGGGCGGAAGCTTGGGCTTTGATACGTCGTTTCCGTTGTCCGCGCGTTTTATCTTGAAAGCGCCGTAGACGTTGAGCTTCGCGCCCTTTTGGAGCTGAGTGTACGCCTCGAGGAATAATTGCACCTGATAATCCTGCGTGGCGTCACTTGTGAAGTTGCCGGCGTTGTTCGTGATTTTTGCGGTGTTACCGCCGTGCAGATAGTTTTGCTCGACGTAAATGTCCGCGCCCGCCGTTTGCCGGGTGATGAGCGATGAGGGCGCGTCGCCTGTGAATTGATTGCCGCGCAGATACGCTGTTTCGAGCTTCGTCATTGCGCCGAAAACGTCCGGTATCGCGCCGGACAGCTTGTTGCCGTCGAGATCGAGTATTTTCAGCGAGGTGAATCCGGAAAGCGCGTTCGGAAGCGCTCCGGTCAGGTCGTTATCGGATAAGTCCAGCGTTTCAAGCCCGGTCAGCGATAAGATCGTATCCGGGAATGCGCCCGCAAGTCCCGCGTCCGACAGGGCGAGCTTTTTTAAGCCGCTCAGTCCCGAAAAGCTTGCCGGGACGCCGCCTGTAAAAGCGTTTTGAGATAAATCTAAAATTTCGAGCGAGCTCAGGTTTCCGATTTCGGACTTTATGGGACCGTTAAGACCGCAGTTCCACGCCGTCAGGATGCGAAGTCCCGTCAGCGAGCCGAGCTCCGCGGGAAGCTCTCCTCCGAGCGGATTGTTTGACAGCCCGAGTATTTTCAATTGTGTGAGCGCTCCGACGGAGGCGGGGACGCCGCCTGTCAAGCCGTTGTCCGAGAGGTCAAGATTTATAAGTGACGCCGGAAGCGCGGGGATGCTCCCCGATAAATTGTTGCCGTGCAGCAGCAGGACTTTCAAATTTACGAGTTTTTCCGTATCCGGCGATATGACGCCCGTCAGGGCGTTTCCGGACAAATCGAGATTTTCGAGCTTTGTACATTTATACAGCTCGCCGGGTATTTCCCCGGTGAGACCGATCCCGCCGAGGAACAAGTAGCGCAATTGCGTAAACTCGCCGATGGCGGGAGGTAATGCCCCGTCAGCCGGAGAATTTGTCGCGAGGGATATTATTTGCGTCAAGTCGCTTTTGTTTTGCAGCGTGTTTATCGACCTCGCGGAGATATTCAGCGCGCGCTCCGCCATATCCATAAACCATTGCTGTCCGCCGCATTTTTCGATGAATTCCTCCGCATACGCGGTTTTCGGCGCGGGAACGAACGGAGCTCCGCCCGTGTCGAGCCCGGACGCCGGGAGCGCCGTAAACGCCGATAGTACCGCTATTGCGAGAATAAGCCGACCGAGCCGGTGAAAACGCCGTGCCTGTGTGTTCATGATCACGCCTCCTGTTATGCTGCTGCTGTAACGCGATACCGGTTTGAAACCAAGGCCCGATTTACACTGTGTAAATCGGGGGCTCGCGCCGCGCTGTGGCGGACAAAAGTCCGCCACAATATTTATTTGCTCCATTGATGATTTTAACAGTAATTTAGCACATTTTGGCGTGCGTGTCAATAGTTTTTACCGGAATTTTTATTCGGAGGAAAATTATTGTTGAAGGTCAATGAGCCGCTGATATTTTCGCCCTTGCCGGACAAAATAGATGTAAGGCAAATGAGATAAAAGGAGGGGTGCTGCTTTGAGCATACGCCAAATATTCTTTTTCGGGATATGCATGGCGGCGATAATGTCGCTGTGTATGTCCTTCGC
>JAISAA010000047.1 GCA_031266955.1 Oscillospiraceae bacterium
TTTTTGTTTGTGCGCAAAGGACGGCGGGCGGGTGTGGACACCCGCCCCTACACCGGGATTTCGCAACCGTTCCCGTAGGGGGCGGTGTCCACACCGCCCCGCCGTTCCCCCGTCCGTAGGGGTAACCGTCCCGCGTCCGGTTTACGATGATGGGCGGATTACCATCCGCTTTTACGGCGCAACACCTTGTAGGGGCGCGATTTATCGCGCCCTGGTCGGAATACACATCCGAATCGTGTATACGCGATGTGCAAAACCGGGCGCGATAAATCGCGCCCCTACGGGACGTGGGATACGGCGGGGCGTCGGGGACGCCGCCCCCTACGGACGGGGGATCGCCGCGCGAATGCGCGTTCCCTGTGCGCGCGGATGTGTGATTTAACGCGTGTGTCCCCGTCCCCGTAGGGGCGCGGCACGCCGCGCCCTGACATCCGCGCCGTCATATGCCACGGGCGCGATAAACCGCGCGGCGCCGCCCACGTTCCCCGTAGGGGACGATGGTAATCGTCCCGCGTCCGGTTTCTGGTGACGGGCGGATTGCCATCCGCCCCTACGGCGCAACGTAAACGGCACAATATTTGCAAATTTTTGTTGCAAATCATATTTACATCCGGGCGCGCCGCCGCGCTAAACGTATGCCTTCATAAGAATTTTTTCTTCGTCCGTTGTATGCGGCGATTCGTAAAACTCCCGCCAGTACGTTTTGAGTTCGTTGCGCATATATCTCAGCGGCGCGTAGCACCGCGCGAGGCCGAGCCGCGTGATCTTCTCAATAGCCGCGAGCATATACGCCCATTCGGAATACCGCGCCAAGCCGCGTAGCTCGGGAAAGCGCGCGCTTATAAATTCCTCGCGCTCGCGGTAGACCGCCAAATGCTCTACTATATATTCAGCCGTGAGCTCGCGATCCTCCGGCTCGCGTCTCCCGCGCGAATAGCTCAGACCGGGGACGACGGCGACAGCCGAGGCCGCCGCGAAAAGCCGGTAGCACGCGGACAAGTCGCAGAGCTCGCCCGCCTCAGGAAAGCTCACTCCCTCAAACAGCCTCCTGCGGAACACGGCGCCCGCCGCCCACGTGGAAAAGCTCTTCCCGAGCAGATATTCCCCGACGGCGCCGGCAGCGTCAAGCGCGCGCGCGCCTTCCGGTTTCGAGCCCTCCGTCGTACCGGCGACGGCGATGTCGGCGCCGAGCTCCGACGCGGCGGACAGCAGCGCGGTGAAGAAACCGGGGGCGGCTTTGTCGCCCGCGTCGGCGAAGGCGATAAAATCCCCGGAAGCGGCGGCGACGCCGGCGTTGCGCCTCGCTCCGGGCGTCGCTCCCTCGGGGGAGATAATTTCGGCGTCGGTGATATTCGCGAGAGCAAAACCGGGCTCGGCAATCAGTGTCAGCATATTTTTGGTCATCCTTTAATCAGCTTTTTCAGTCGGTTTATCTGTCATAAATATTATCGGAACTCTCGGATAAAACTTGACAAAATCCTCGTCCGACCTACTTTATTATTTAGTCGGGTGATGGACGTGCGTGTTGTTTACATAGACGAAATCTTCGCGGTGAATACAGTCATAAACTATTTTTTGCTGCTCGCCTCCGCGAAAATATGCGCCCTGCCGGCTTTGAGGCTGCGCTGCCTTTTGGGCGCGGCGTTCGGCGGCGGCTACGCGGTCCTCGCTGCGCTGGTCCCCGGCGGATTTTTGAGCTCGCCCTTGCCGAAGCTCGTTTTCGGGCTTGTTATGCTGCCGTTGGCGTTTGGGCGGGCGAGGCGGTTTTTGCGGCTCGCGTTCGTGTTCTTCGCGGTGTCGGCGGGGGCGGCGGGGGCGGTTATGGCGGCGGGTATGCTCGGTGGAGGGCGCGTTCTCGGAAGAATCAATTTTTTCACGCTCGCCGCCGCGTTCGGAGTGTTCTGGCTCGCTTCGACGCTTGTGTTCCGCCGCGCCGCGCGCGACGGGGGGAGTCTGAGGACGCTGACGCTTGCCGTCGGCTCGAGGGAAATAACGCTCCGCGCGATGACGGACACCGGCAACTCGCTCTCCGACCCGATAACGGGCGCTCACGCCGCCATACTCTCGGCGCGGGACTGTCTGCCGCTGTTCCCGGAAAAAACGCGCGCCGCCGTGACGGAAGCCGCGGGGATGCGCTCGCCGGAGGCGCTTATCGCGCTGAATGCGCTTGAGACCGGCGTCAGCTTTCGTCTGCTTCCGTACTCCGCCGTCGGGGTGGAGGCGGGCGCGCTCCCGGCGTTCCGTCCGACGCGCGTAGCTGTAGACGGGAGAGAGAGACGTGACATTATAGTGGCGCTTTCGCCGAACGACGTTTCCGACAACATCACGTATTCGGCGCTGCTTTAGCGCGGCGGGACGGTCGATGCACAAACTTATGCTTTCACGGCACGCGTTTTAGGCGCGGTAATTTTTTATTTTCGGAGGCAACAAATGAAATCCCAAACGAAATTCACATCTGAAGAGCTCGATAATATTTTTCAGCGAGCTCAGCGCTTTTGGCGCGCGGACGCGTCGTCTGACGCGGTCGGCATTGTCGGTAAAATCGCGGCGCTCGCGCGCCTCACGGCGGAGCGCCTCGGGCTTACCGTCCCACCCGGAATTATGTACATCGGTGGGAGCGACACGCTCCCGCCGCCTTTGTCGCGGGAGGAGGAGGCTCTGCGGCTCGGAGAGCTCGCCCGGGGGAGCTTGGACGCAAAGCAGACGCTTATTGAAAGGAATCTGCGCCTCGTCGTGTACATAGCCCGCCGTTTTGAGAACACGGGCGTGAATATAGAGGACCTCATATCCATCGGCGCTATCGGGCTTATCAAAGCCGTGGACACCTATAACGCGGAAAAAAACATAAAGCTCGCGACATACGCCTCGCGCTGCATCGAAAACGAAATTTTGATGTACCTGCGCAAAATGAGCTCCCGCAAGACGGAAATCTCATTCGATGAACCGCTGAGCGCGGACTGGGACGGCAACGAGCTGCTGCTGTCCGATATACTCGGCACGGACGCCGATATGGTGATGCACCCGTT
>JAISAA010000087.1 GCA_031266955.1 Oscillospiraceae bacterium
AAAATGATGAAAGGGTGGGGATACCATGCGGCTCATAATAGACGGCGACTCCTTCCCTTTCATAAACGAGGCGGTAAAAATCGCCGTCAGCCGCAACACTGAATACATAATTTTCGCGAATAAGCAGCGCAGGCCGATCAAAAAATACGAGCACGCGTGGATAACAGTACCGAATTTTTACGGCAGCGCAGACCTTGCGATACTCGAAAGCCTGCGCGACGACGACGTCGTCGTGACGGACGACCGCGCGCTCGCCGCCGAGTGCGCCGACAAGGGCGCGACCGTTATGCGCAGCCACGGCGGGAATTTCGACAAAAAGCACTCGACGAAGGAATACGCGAGACTCAGAAAAATGAGCGCCGCCGAGCGCGACGGCGTGCTCGCGGTGAAAAAGCGTCTGCTCACGCTCCGGCTCGAAAGCGCGCTTGACGGCTCCGGCGACGACGCGGCGGCGGAGCGCGAGAGGCGGTCTCTTTTTGCAAAGCTCAACGGCTTGTACACCGCGAGGCTTCTGCCGGGCGCGCGGATACGCGCGGTTACCAGAGGCCTGCCGCCCGCGCGCTCGTTCGGAGGTTCAAGCGCGCGGGATAAGAGATTCGTCCGCGCGAGGCGGCGGCGCAATAAAGCGTTTCGCCGCCGCTCGGCGGGCGTATTTTACATAAGAGGCAAGCGGTATTACGGCGCCGGCAAGCGCGGCTCCGCGGAAAGGCGGCGCCTTCGCGAACGCGCCGCCCATGAGCTCGACGCCGCCGAAGCGCAAAAGCTTTTGGCGGCGCTGGAGCTCTCCCGCGTCAAGGTCCGCCGCAAGGCGCGCGAAGCCGCAGAACGCCAGAATCGCGAGGCCGCCGAAATCGAGAGACTCGGGGCGAAAAAAAACACCGAGCTGACCCAAGCGGAGCGCGAGCGCCTTGACGCTTTCCATAAAGAGAAAACAGCGGCTCTCGAGCACGAAAAGCTCGCCGCGGAGCATTCCTCGGAACGCGTAAGGCTTGCCCGGGGAATCGAAACGCTCGCCGCTAAAAAGCTCTCGCTGCTCGTCGAGGACAAGCGCGCCTCCGACGAAGCGGCAAGGCGCGAGGCTGAAAGGCTCAAAAAGCTCTCCGAGAAGGCGCGAAATGCCGAAGCCGCCGCGAGGCAAGCGACCGCAAAGTTCAACAGACACAGCACCGCCGACAAGCGCTCCGCCGCGGAAAACAGCGACCGCGCCGCTGCCAAGCTCGAGTCACGCGCCAAAGCAAAGCTTGAAACCGCCGCCGTCCGCGAGCGCGAAATAACCGAGAACGGGGAGCTTTACCTTCTCACCAGAGCCTTGGACGACAAGCGCTTCGAGGCGATCAAGGCCTCCATCCGGGAAAGCCGGCGCGCCGCGGAGGAGCTGAAGGCCCGCGCCGCCGCGCAGCGCGTTTCCGCAGACTACAACAGAAGCCTTATCAGGTATTACGACGAGCTTTTCGCCAAGCGGGTTGAAGCCGTCGCCGCCGCCGCGGATAAAGTCTTAGCCGCCGAGAGTGCTGAAAGCGACTTCGCGGCGCTCCGCCAAAAAACCGCCGCGGAGCAACGCGAAAGTATCGTCGCGCAGAACCTCGCGCACCAAAAAGCGAAGCGGGAGAGGATAGAGGCTGAATACCGTCATGCCGCGGGGCTGGAGCCGGCCCCGGCGCGGATATATCCGGCAACGGCAAGGTCCTCGGAAGCCGCGGCGAAATACGCAGAAATTATATACGGGCCCGAGCCTGACGACGAGCTGATACCCGATGAGATATACGCCGAATTCGATATACGCGCCGAAGAGGATAGCAATCGTAGCGCGGAGCCGGAGACCGATTGGCACAAAAAGCTGAGAGCCCTGCGGGACGAGTGGTTTCAAGCGCCGGAGACGAAGGTTCAAATCACAGAGACGAAGCTTCAAAGCCCGGAAGCGGCGGCGCAAGCGGAGCCGGAGGAGCCTCCGGCTCCGCCGCCTCAAGCTCCGGGCCGGGCAAAGCTGGCTAAGCTGCTGCGGCTGCTGTACGACTCCGTCAGGGACATCGCGGCGGCGGTGCGTAGTAAATAGTCGAAAAAAGGATACTTTTTTTTATCCCCGGCGCAATATTTTCTTGCCCGGCCCGCCTTTTATTAGTGAGGGGCCTTTTAATATGCGCGAAAGAAGGGGTGATAATGGATGACTTAGACGGCCTGCGCCGTGAGCTTGTCGGATATGTCAGGCGGAAGTTCGGCTCGCGCGCGGACGTCGCGGGGCGGGCGGAGGACATTGTGCAGCAGGCGTTCGCGAGCATCGCGCCGGAGCTTTGGAACTTCGGGTATCTGGCAAAGGCCTGTCTGCGGCTGGGGTATAAGGTCGTCGCCGACGCGGCGCGGTACGTCCCGCTGATCGACGCGGACACAGCCGTCGATGAGATCGCGGTTGCCGACGACACCGCCGCGATACTGCAATCGCTTGAAACGCTGACAAAGATCCAGCGCATCGTGATCGAGCAGCGGTATTACGGCCAGTTCAGCTTTGACGAGATCGCCGCGAAGAATGATTTGAACCTGAACACAGTCCTCTCGCACCACAGGCGCGCGCTTGCCAAGCTGCGCTCCGTGCTCGCGCCGTTCTTCGCCCCCGCGGATCGTCACAGAGCAAGCCGTCGCAGCACAAATTATAATAATAACGGAGGAAATGACAATGTTTAACGAAAAACAGTTGTGGCAGTTTGAAAAATTGCTGCGCAAGGCGGACACGATCTCAACGCTGCTGCAATTTGAGTCCGCCCGCGAGTATCCAACGCTTGAGGTGTGGGACTACACGGTGCTGGCATATGAGCTGTCGAGGCTCAGCGGAGAGCTGCACGGGTTGTACGAAGCGGAGAGGTTTGATAAAATATCAAACAAGGATATGGCGCTTGACATCGCCGGAGAGCTGTACGCGCTGCATGTAAATCTCAGTCTGAAGCTGCTGCGCGACGACGGCGGCAGCTTTTTGACGGTCGCGACAAGGGCAATCGCGGTCTTGGGGAGCGCAATAATGCAAATATATTTTGGTATTCGCGAGCTGTACGGCGCTCCGTTTAAGCAGCCTTTAGATACAGACTGGGGCGGGCCTTTCTTTGGCTCCGGGACTCCGGAATCGCACAAAGCGGTATATCTGACTTCAAATATGACGGTTTTCCAGATAGGCGGCGTGACGCTGACTCTGAGTGCGCACAAGGTGAAAGAGGTGCTTCGCGCCGTCGATGCCGGCGCGCTCGCCGAGGGCAAGGTCACGGTGCGCGGTCAGGATTATCCGATACTCAACCCCGCGGCAAGGCTCGGCTTAGAGCTCCTGCGTACGGGCCCCACCTCGTTCCGGGATATGGAAACCGTTTCGTTCTTAATGGTCGAGAACGAGCAGTCCTTCGGCGACAAGAACCGCACGTCAATGCTGGCGATAGACAGCGGCAAGTTCTGGGGGTTCAGCTATGTCGGCGTGGGCATCCCAAAGCCCTGCGACGCCTCGAACCCGTTCGCGCCATACGCATATGAGGCGTGGGGCGAAGCGCCGAATCAATATGTGTTCATAGACCTTTGGGCGGCAAGCGGCGAGGCGCCGGAAAGGTGGGAGTGGTGATAACGCCGCCCGCAGAGCGGACGGACGTTTGATTACACGTGCCTGCGGGCACGGGGAACGCGCCGCGGGCGCGACGGGGGCAAGAGGTTCAGTCTTCCTGCTGCGCGCGCCGTTCTAATCTTTCGCGCGCCGATATGAACCCGCGCCGCGCCGCGGCTCCGAGTCCGATTATCACAAGCGCCGTGACAGCCGTAAACAGCGTAAACAGCACGGCGTCCTTCCAGCTCATCGTCGCGGCGCGCGTATTGCCCGCTCCGCGCAAAAAAAGCAGCCAGGACTCCGCCTGCGCGGAGCCGGCTTTCATAAGCCACACCTTCACATAATCAAGCCCCTGCATATACACCTGAATAAGCTGCATATGCGCGAGATACATAGCGAGCGAAATGCGCCCCGGCCCGCGCCATACGGCCTTATTCATAAACCGCGAAAACCAAGTCCGATTCAGAAACGAGAACATTATGATCAGCATCAGATACGGTATCCTGCGGAAATTGTCTAACGAGACGGGCTGATAAAACGTCAGCGCGAGAAAACGGAAAATCGCGTAAAGCTCCAGCAGGGACAGCGCGGCCTTCGCTATCGCGCCGAATTTCTTCTTCGACAAATGCTCGCACAGCGTCGCCGCCGCGACGCCGAGGCTCATTTCCGCGGCGGCGTGGACCGTCGCGGCGTTAAACGCGCCCATCTTCACACTGTGGTCGATAAGCATACTCGAGTTTAGCGTGAACAGGATGTAAAGCAGCACGCCGAGCGCCGGCGCGAGAAACACCGTGAGCTCGTAATGCCTGTTTATCGCATAAGTATAAATATACCCCACAAGCAGCAGCGCGGTCAAAAACCACAGCGGAATTATCGGCGCGAAGAAATTGTTCACCCCGAACGGCGTGCCGACAAGCATTAAAAGCTCCCACTCCGTATCCATCAAGCGCTGCAAAAGCCCCGGCGCCGGCCCATAGCTAAAGCCGGAGCCGGCTCTGAGATCGATTCCGAGCGCCGGATAAAGCACGATCCCCAGCAGCAGCGTGATAACAAGCGCCGGATAGATCGCCAGCAGCTTCTTTTTCACGAAATCAATTGCCAATCGGCGCGCCTCGCCGGGCGTCGGGGGCGCGCCGAGCTTCGTTGCGCGGCGTCTGGCCGACAGCGCCAGCGTAAAGCCCGCCAGTATGAAGAAGAATTCCACCGCGCTTGAGCCCGACGGCATAAGCTTTTTTACCGGGTTCAGATAAATCTCGAGGTGGTATATCCCCACCAGCGCTGTGAAAAAGAATCTCCAAAACTCGACGCTGTTGATGCGCCGTCTCGGCGGCTCGCTTGGCGATTCTTGCGGCGCTTGCCGCGCCGCGGCAATTGCTGTATCGGACATATTGCTTCGCTCCTTTTATTTTTTCGTCTGCGCGGCGGGCGGTTACCCCGTCCCGTAGGGGCGAACTGTGTTCGCCCGGTTTCCTTGTTTGAGGTATCCCTTTTCGCCTGCGCGGCGGGCGCCCCATTTCTTTGCGGAAAGAAATGGGGGAAAGAACCGCCAAAGTGGGAGATCCCCCTTTGGAAACCCCCTCAAAGGGGGGACGGGGGATGCGGCCTTTTCGGTGGTGCGGTGTTTTTGGTCAAGGCGAATCGAGACGCCTACACCGTTGGTGTGGACGGGGGAATCGCGCCCTGTCGGTTAATGCACACCCCGTCGTAGGGGGCGGTGTCCACACCGCCCCGCCGTTCCCCATAAATTTCGGTACGCGGGCGGGTGTGGACACCCGCCCCTACAAGGACGCGGGAACAGGGGCACAACCCCCGCACAACCCAGCGGCAGCGAAACGCATCGATTCGCGTGTGGACACAGAGCGCTGCCGCACCACGCCCCCCGAAACAGCCCGCAAATGACAGCGCCGCGCCCATCGGTTGCGAACAACCCCCGTAAGCCCCCGCGATTCAGAGGATTCCAAAGGATTCTTCCTTTGGCGGTTCTTTCCCCCATTTCTTTCCGCAAAGAAATGGGGCGCCGCGCCGCGCAGGCGCATAAAGCGCAAGAAACAAGGCCCGCACTATGTGCGTTCAAAAAACCTCATTTCAAATAATAATCCCTGCCATAGCTATAGGCCTCCTCGCGGATCCAACGATTGGCCTCATCGAGAGAATCATCCCCATAGCGCGCCATCAGCGATCCGAAAAAGG
>JAISAA010000194.1 GCA_031266955.1 Oscillospiraceae bacterium
AAAAATCCGCCGGAGCGCGCGCTGACATACCAAGGACACACCATAGATACACTGATGGCATATGAGCGGCTCCGTACAGGGGAAGCATCTCAGCTTCTTCGCGAAGTATCGGACTTATCGCGCGGCCTGCCGCCGCGTGAAATACCGTGACCCGTTCGCGGAGGATTCTCACCTCCATTCCATCTGTGTGCCGGGCTGACGCGGAAACGCCCGGTACGCGAAAGAAGCTCATATATTCAACTGAGGAAAATCATACCACGCCGTTTCGGGCTTGTCAATACCTTTTTTTAAGAATTTTTGTGATTATATTTCGATTTTTGGTATTATCTATCTGTCTTTCCGGGTTTGAGGCTGACAGCGGCAAATGGCGGCGAGGGCCTCCGACAAAATCTTTCGTCACCGAAACACATATAATAGTCATATAACGGCTGACAAGTTTGCGAATGCGCTATATTAATGAGCGTGAAAATACCGAAAGGAGACTTGACGGCTATGAGGGTTCAAAATGACGTACGGGTGACGATCAGGGTCGATAGAGACTTAAAGGAGCGACACTTTTTGACAGGTTGGGAATGAATATGAGTACCGCGTTCAATGTTTTTCTGCGTAAATCGGTCGATGAGGAAGCCATTCCGTTTCCGGTCAGCGTAAAGCGTTCCGACTTCGGCGCCGGGTATACGCCGTCCGAATTTTGAATTAAAATTTTCGGCGGGGCCCGGGCGGCGTCTGAACGGCGGGGACGCGCTCTTTCAAAAGGGCTGAAAACGCGCCCATTTCGCGGTCTCGCATAAAGCGCCGCCGGAGGACGCCGTTCTCCAGATAATTCGCGGTCGCGGCGAGGCTCATACCGATATGGTGCGCCATATATATCCGCACGGGCGACGGGGAGCCGCCGGGACCTGCGCGCGTGAAATCCACGGCGTCGATAAAACCGTATTTGCCGTAAGCGCCGAGAGCTTCGAGACGTCTCAGATTCGCGTATGCGCCGTCTGGGTCTATTTCAAGCGCGAGAAAGGACGCGTAGGGAGCTACGACGAAATCGCGCCCCATATCGCGCTTTAACGCGAGCTCCGGGACGCCGTGCGCCTTATAGCGGTAGCGCCCGGAGCCGTCGAGCTCGTAATACGCGCTTTCGGAATTGCCCCAGCAGGAGAGCCTCGCGGCTTTCTTGTGCGCGTAGACGCAGAAATTCGCGCTTTCGCGCAGCAGCGAACCCGAAAAATACGGCAGAAACAGCATAGGCATAAGATATTCAAATACAGAGCCCGACCAGGACGCCGGGCCGAGATAAGCCCCGGAGCGCGCAGCCGCGCGGGAAAGAGCGCGCCAGTGGCGGACGGGCGCGTCGCCGCGCGCGACGGCGATGTAGCTTGTCAGCATAGCCTCCGACGCTAAGAGGTCATAGACGTTTTTATTATCGGACCCGTCAAGGCCTATCAGAAAAAGCCGCCGTTTTTTATCGTACAGCGGGGAAAAATCCATCGCGCGGTAAAGCTGCTCGGCGCGTTGCGCGAGCTCGCTCTCTCCGTATTCCGTGAGGCTCTCGCGCAAGGCGATGAGACAGGCGGCGAAATTCCCGGAATCCACTGTCGAGACAAAGCGCGGCTCGCGCGGCGCCATTGCCTCCGTGTCGTACCAGTTATAGAGATGTCCGCGCCATTTCGATAAGAGCTCGACGGAGCCGAGCGCGGCGCTGATAGTTTTCAGAGCGTCGCCCTTGGAAATCAGCCCGAGCTCTAACGCGGTGACCGGGGCGAGCAGGGCGAGGCCGATGTTCGTCGGCGACGTATACCGCGCCGGGGCGCTTGGCCGTTCGTCCCGAAAGCCGTCGGGCTGAAAATTATCCGGCGGCAGAAAATTGTTTTCCGGCGTCAGGAAATCGCTGAAATAGTCGTAAGCGCCGCTTGCGGCTTTCAGCAGATATTCGCGGTTTCGCTCCGGGGTCGCGGGCTCCGGCTTCTCTCGCCCCATTCTTGCGGCGATGACGGGGGCGAAGCACCAGACGGCTGCGAGCGCCGCCGCGGGCAGGCTCAAGGTCGCCGCCGCGATGACCACCGCGGCGAAACCGGGCAGCAGACACGCGAGGTAAGACAGCCGGAGCGGGACACGGCGCGGCGTGTTTTTTTGCGGCGGCGGCTCGGAAGCCGCGGCTGTGATCCATTGCAGCAGATTTCGTTTCGTGAAAGCCATACGGAAAATCGCGGTCACGGCGGCGCTTAAACACACCGCAGCCTCTATCGGAAGCAGCAAAAGCCGCGTGAACGCGGCGGCGAGACGGCTTGAAAACGCCTCGGGTATAAACGAAAAGCGCCGACGATACTGAAGCTTCCCGCGCAAGACGGCGTTCACCGCGGCGAGCATATGCCCGAAGACGAGCGACAGCGCGGCGGCGAACGCCTCCGGCAAAAACCGCGCGTCGAGCGCCGCCGCCAAAATGAGCGCGCAGGCGCAGGGCGGGAGCAGGCTTCGGCGCAGATTGTCAAATATCCTCCATTTATCAATGTGTTTCAGAGGATTGCGCTCGCGCTCACCGGACTCGCCGCGCACGCGCGGCAGCAGCCAAGGCGCGTTTTGCCAGTCGCCGCGCGTCCAGCGGTGCAGCCGCCCGTAATACGGCGCGGCGGAGGCGGGGAAGCCGTCGGACAGCTCGATATCCCCGGCGAAGCCGCAACACAGGTACGCGCCTTCGAGCAAGTCGTGCGACAGCACGCGCTCGGCGGGGAAACGCCCGTCGAGGCAGGCTAAATACGCGTCAACGTCGATTATTCCCTTGCCGATAAAGCCCGAGCTGCCCGATATGTCCTGATACAGCTCTCCGCGCGAGCCGCCGTAAACGTCGCCGCCTCCGCCGCCGGAAAACGCGCGCGCGAATTCCGTGCGGACAGACGCGTTCAGGTCTGTAACGACGCGCGGCTGCAAAATGCCGTGCCCGCGCGTGACGACGCGCGATTTCGGATCTACGACGGCGCGGTTTAACGGGTGGAGCATAGCGCCGATAAGCTCCCGCGCCGAGCCGGCGCGCAACTCCGTGTCCTCGTCGAGGACGATGAGGTATTTTAGCGGCAACGCGCGCAAGCGCGCGGACGTTTGATTTAACGTGCGTGAGCGCACGGGGAACGGCGGTATAACCGCCGACGATGGACGCATTCTCCCGTCGCGCGCGAGCGCGTTCCCCGCGCCGCGGCGCGTTAAATCACGAGTGAGCGCGCAAAGCGCGCTTACGCCGCGTGCGCGCACGGGGAGCGGCGGTATAACCGCCGACGATGGACGCATTCTCCCGTCGCGCACGAGCGCGTTCCCCGCGCCGCGGCGCGTTAATTCACGCATAAGCTGCAAGATCGCGCCGCGCTTGCGCTCTCGGCCGCGGAAGACGCGGTCGCGCCGGCTTTCTTCCCGTTCACGCAGGAACAAAAAGAAGCGTCCCGGCGAGCGGGCGTTCAATTTATCTATGGCTCGGCGGGCGGCGGCTTTTATTTCGGCGTCGTCCGGCGTTTCGGCTGTTTTGGCTTCCGGAAGGTCGGCCAAAAGTCCGAAAATAAGGTTTTCGCCCGCGTCGCGATTTAATATGCTGTACCTTTCAAGCAGACTTGCCGCCGCCTCGGCGGACTCCTTCGAGGTCAGCAGGACGGCGATAACGGCGAGCGTGCGCGCGTGAGCCGGGACGCCGCCGCGCAGCTCGAGCCGCGGAATGCCTCGCGATACGGCGAGCCTTGTTATCACATAATCGGCGATTTGCCGTATAAGCTCCGACACGGCAATAAGATTTAGCGGCAGCAGCCATATGTTGCCCGACAAAATCCCGAAAAGCAGCGCTGCGAGCAGCGACGCCGCGGCTATGACGATAGGATAGAACGCGCCGCTTCCCGGACGCGGCATAATATACTCTCCGACGTGCGCCTTGTTTCTTTCAGCGAGGCGCAGCGCGTACAGCGCGGTTTCTTCTTCGTCCGCTCCCGCTTTTTCGGCTTGGCGGGCGATTTCGGCGCGGTACAGCGCCCGCGAACCTCGGCTCATCTCCGGATACACCCCGGCGGGGTCTCGCAGCAGAACGCGCTCGACGCGGCTCGCCCGTTCGAGAGCCCCGGAAAAATCCGACGAACCGAATACGCGCAACGATTTGAACAGCGCGGAAATACGCCGCGCCGAGGCGTTTCGGCGCAAAGAGCATTCGTCCGCCAGCGCCGACAGAGCCGCGATAATCAAAGCCGCCGGAAAGACCGCCAGCTCACGCTCCGTGAGCTCCCGCGCGGACGTAAAAGCTTTCAGGAATTCCTCAGCCTGCGCCGCGCCGATTTGACGTTCGGAGCTGCGAATGAGCGCTCGCGCCGCTACGAGCACGCGGGTGTGGTTTTGATTTAACGTACGCGCGCGCGGCAGCCTTGAAACGCCGGTAAGCTCGAAGCGCGCGCGGGCGAATTCGCGTTCCGACATATACAAATTGTCGCGCAGCCATTCTAAAGCGTCCGGCGGGAGTCCGCGGCGTCCGGAGGCGGCCTCGGCGATGCAGCGGAGCTCGTGCGCGGCGCGGCGGACGTCGCGCCGCGTCGAGACGTCTTTCAGGCGCGGCAGACTTGACGCCGCTTCCGTTGCCGCCTGTTTGATCTGCGACATTTTTATCATTCCATTCCTCTGTTTGCCTTTGCTCGCCGGGAGGGGGGTGTCTGTTTGGACAGACAGTAAGTATGTTTGACGCAATTGCGGGGGTTTATTCAAGGAGTGGGGGCTTTGTCGTGCGACGCCCCCTTTCTCTGCCGAAAAACTTTTTCGCCTGCGCGGCGGGCGCCGGCAAACGGGCTTTGCCCGTTGTGTATAATTACCCGTGCGTGCGCGCACGGGAAACGCCGCGAAGCGGCGACGTCGGCGCGGAACGCGCCGTTCTCCGTGCCGCAGCACGTGCAATCGCTCTCTCAGGGAAAGAACAACCAAAGGAAGTGTCCTTTGGAATCCTCTGAATCGCGGGGGCCTACGGGGGTTGTTTGCAACCGATGGGCGCGCCGCTGTCATTTGCGGGCTGTGTTGGGGGCGTTGTGCGGTAGCGCTCTGTGTCAACACGCGAATCGTCTCGTTTCGCTGCCGCCCTGCTGTGCGAACGGGAAGCGGGGACGTAGGACGTGGGACGCGGTGGTACTGTGCAATCGGCGCGGTGCTTCGCGCGCGCCGCATACTCGCATCCCCGTCCAAACCAACGGTGTAGGCGTCTCGATTCGCCTGCGGCGGGCGAACACAGTTCGCCCCTACTGCCCGCCGAAAAGGCCGCATCCCTCGTTCTCCCTTTGAGGGGGTTTCCAAAGGGGGATATCCCACTTTGGCGGTTCTTTCCCCCATTTCTTTCCGCAAAGAAATGGGGCGCCCGCCGCGCAGGCGAAAAAGCGCAAAAATATTTAATTTTTCTTCTACAGCTGCGCCAGCAACAGATATATGCTCGCGACCCACGCCGAAAACGGAAAACTAACGCTTTGCCCGGAGTTCATCCGAAACACCGGCATATCCGTAACGGGCTCCACACGGAACGGGTGGATGCCAAGCGCGAGTCCCTCCGTGTTCAGCGCGTTCAGGTAGCGCGCCGCGAGAGTGCGCGCGGCATCGGTTTCGCCTCCGTCGAGCAGCCCTAGGATGACGAGCGCCTGCGTCGGCGCCACGACAGGCCCGTGCGTGAACCCGCCGGCGAAGAACTCCGGAGATTGCAGATGCTCGCTCGCCACGCCGTAGTCCGTGAGGTACTCGCGCTCGTCGAGCAGGCGCTGCGCGAGCTTTTTTATGATTTCCTGCGGCAGCCTGTGCCCGAGCATGACGGGCTGGAGCTGCGCGACGCTGCCGCAGCGGTATAGCGCGCCGCCACGGGCGGGGAGCTTTGCGCAAAATTGCTCGCCGTCCCACAGCTCGTCTACCAAGAAGCCGAGTATGCGCCGGCGCTCGGCGTCCCAGCGCTTCGCCTTGTCAGCGAGCCCCAGCTTTTCGGCGAGAAGCGAGCACGCCTCGCACAGCGTAACGATGAACGCCTGAAGGTCGGGCGACTGGATGGGCAGCCCCTCGTTGAACAGCGTGGACTCGTCGTATCCGCTCTCGTCGATGTGGTAGTACGACGGGATGCCGGTTTTAGCGTGGTCGTGGTGCGTGAACCAGTACATGGTGTAATTGGACAGCTTGCCGTAGAGCCTCTGATAATCCTCGGCGGTGAGTGCGGAGGTGTCGAAGTGCTCGAAGATATAGCACACAGCGAAGCCGAAGATCGGCGGCTTCGTGCTTATCCACGTCTCCTGATGCTGGTCGCTCAGGTTGTCCGGGAACACTCCGAGATGATTCGTATAGTCGAACATAGCTAATAGGACATCGACGGCGCGTTTCGCGCCGCGGCTCATCGCCATGGCGTGGAACCCGTGGTGCCAGCCGAACGCGCGATCCAAAAACAGCTTGTGCATATAGATGGGCGTGCTTGTGAGCGTCCCGCGCGGCCCGAGCTGATTGTGCCAGACGTTCCACATCGCGCGCCTCGCCATGTCGCGGTACTGGACGGGGAACTCCGGGTATGCGCTTCGGAATTCCTCAAATTCCGCGAGCGTTTTTTTGTAGGCCTCGTCGAACGGCGGATAGTTTTCGCTCGCGGCGCCGTTTGATATGTACTCGTGTATGGCGCACTCGCCGATGATCTCGATTTTGTACGGGTCCGGGCGGACCTCGGCGTAATTCCAGAAGATATTGTGCTCCATCTTGCCGGAGATCGAACTGAACAGCAGCTTGCCCATGAAATTGAACGCGACCTCAATTTCTTTACCGCCGTTGCGGGCATACGCGCCCTCGTGCATCCTCGGAGCGTTCTCTACGCGCAGCGTCACGCCGCTTGTGCGCACGCGCATGATCTGCGGGCCGTCGTATGTGAATTCGACGGCGCCGCGTTTCGTGCCGACGGTCAGCTTCGCCTCGTCGCACTCATAGATGAACGGCAGCTCGTCGCCGACATCGTCAACGGGAACGAGCCTGAGCAGATCCGGGCGCTCGTGAACCACGTTCTCGGAGCGGTAGATGGACAGGTACAGCTTCTTGTCGTCGCAATTTTGGTAAACTCCGAAAAACGCCCCCGCAACCGTAAACGGCAGCCGCGTCAAATCGAACTGTTTGTTTGTCCCGAATAGTGTCATGTGTCGTCTCTCCTTTCAATCGTCGCCGAGCAGGCTTGCGAGGAGGATGAATACTACGGCGCCCCAACTGCTCATGTGGCACACTACGTCGAGCGCGTTCATCGGGAACACGGGGTTGACCGTGTTCAGCGGTTTCGGGTGCGGGCCTTTTGGGGCATGGAGCGTGACGGTCTCGGGGCCGGTGTCGAACATATCGTCGCACCAGTCGCGCGCGTTGCGCCGGGCGAGCTCCGTCTTGCCCGCGAGATGAAGCCCCATCGTCATCATGAGCTGGACGGGGGCGAGCAGCAGGCCGAGCATGAACGCCCCGCTCGTGGAGTCGTAGTGCGGGCTGCCGAGCGCCTCGCTGACTATGCCCTTGCCGGACATGAAGCAGCGTCCCACCTTGTCCGCGAGCTTGTCTATAACGTCCTGCGGCAGGCGCTTGCCGAGGATTATGGGCTGGTACAGCGCGACGCTCTCCGTATCGACGCTCTCGCCCGTGTCGCTTTTTATCGCTACGAACTTCTCCCCGTTCCAAAAGCGGCCCATCATCGTGTCGAACAGCTCTTTTGAGTACGCGCTCCACCGGGCGCTCTCGTCATTGAGGCCGAGCCTCGCCGCGAGCTTTTCCTGGCACTCCGAGACGAGGACCAGGAACGCGTAGAGGTCGGGGCTTGCCACGGGCATTCCTTTGATAAATATCGACGCGTCGTCCCAGCCGCTCTCGTCGCCGTGGACGTAGCTGAGCAGGCCGTTGAATTTGCGGAACTCCTCCCACCAACTCACCCACTTCGCCATCGGATGATAGAGGCGGCGGCAGTGTTCCTCCGTCAGCGCGCCGAGTCCGGCTTTTTCGATGATGTAATTCAAGGCGAAGCCCTGAAACGGCGGCTTCGGCGCTATCATGTTCACGTGCGCGTGCGTTGCGCCGTCGGGAAGCTGCCCGTACTCGTCCTGCAGTGTGAACATGGATTCCAGCAGCGTTACCGCCGTGTCTATGTCCTTGTACAGCGCCATCGCGTGGTACGACTGGTGCCAGCCCATGGCGCGCATGAGCATCCCGTTGCGCATCATGAGGACAAAATCCGTCTTGAGCTCGCCCTTCGGGAACGCGCAGCACACCCAGATGACGTAGATGGAGAACAGCCGGAGCTGCTCATATTTTTTCGGGGCGCCCGGGTATTTTTCCGCCCAGCGCTCAAAATCCGCGCGATTCGCCGCCGCGTGCGCGTCAAAGTCGCCCAGCGGCGCCGCGGGCCGGTTCACGGAGCTCTCCTCATAATGCACATAGCCGAATAATTCGCCGTCCGCGCCGGGCGTCCATGCGATTTCCGTGTCCCGGGGCTTCATCTCCAGCGTGAGCCATTTGTAATTGTGCGCCTGTGAGCCGCCGGTGCACTCGAACAGGAACTCCCCGAGCTGCTCGAACGCGGCGTACACCGTGCCGTCGAGCCTATCCATAAACTGTTCGTGCGCGCGGAATTCAACGGACATCCGCAGCCCCAGCCCGCCGCGCCCCCGCACGAGCAGCGTCTCGCCGTCGCCGTAGGCGAACTCCAGCGTGCCGCCCGCGCCGTCACGCAGCGTCAGCCTTCCGGGCGTCGCCGTCTGCGTGTACTCAACAGGCGCGCCGCCGCGCGTCGGCTGGAGCTTGACGAGGTCGTACCGGTCGGTGAGCCCCGTGTAGCTCAGCCACAGGTACTCGTCGCGCCGCCCGCCCGCCTGTGCGCCCCGCTCCGGCCCCGTCAGCAGCATCAGCCGCGTATGGCGCCGGCTGAACGGAATGAGGCGCGTGTCGATGTTGTCTATCGTGACGCTCAATGTGTGTACCCCCCGTAATAATTATTTATTTTTTCTTGCCTTAATGTATAAGCTTTGACCCTAAATATTTGTGCAGGCAGAGCAGCACATTGTTGAAATCCAAGGGCTTGCCCAGATGGTCGTCCATG
>JAISAA010000205.1 GCA_031266955.1 Oscillospiraceae bacterium
CCCGATGGCGCGGTAGTCGTAGCCGTCGAAATGGCTGCCCTCCGTCACCGGTTGGACGGTGACGTAAAGCGACAGGTTCCGGCTTTTCAGTTCCGCCGAGAGTTCGGTGGGGAAGGCTGTGTAAGCCGAACGGATCTCCGAGCCGCGCAGACCCTCAAAGTCTATGGTGACGCCGCCGTAAGGGCTCTTTCCTATCTCCTCATAAGGCCGCGCGACCTCGCTGACAATGGCGGCGACGGCCTCGGCGCGGGCGTCCGCGCTGCGGAGCAGTTCATTCAGCGCGACGTCCGACGCGTCCATATAGACGGAGAGGTGCGTCCTTGCGCCGTTTTGCGCCGCGTACTCCGTCACCTCCTCATAGCCGTCAGGAATGCGCCACTGGTTGCCTCCGTCGGCTCCCGTGTTGAGGCGGGCGCCGTTCTGAGCGTCCCACTCCATAGCGCTCCAGCCGAAGCTCACGGCGTCCATATCCGCAATTAGCTGGTATTGCCCATATGAGGAAGAGGCGTAGAAGCCGTGCAGCCATTCTGTCTTTTTCCCGTATTTTTCGTAGACGCGGACGAGTATGGCGCAGGCTTCTTCACGCGTCGCCGTATTGTCCGGCGCGAAGCTGGAGGCGCTTACGCCGTTGATCATACCGATGTCGTAGGCGATGGATATGTAGTCCTGATCTTTCGTGACATCGTCAAATGGCGGCGGGCCGAGCCTCTCGATTTGCTCCGCGAAGGCGCCGCCGTAGCCTAAAGATTTCACCAGCATGACGGCCATTTCCTCACGCAGGATTGGGGTCCGGGGTGAAAAAGTCTCAGCCGGATCGACGACGCCCCGCGCGAGGGCGGTTTCCACATAAGTGTAATACCACTCTCCGCCCGCCACGTCGGCGAATGTTCCCTGCGGCGGCGAGACGAGCTCCCACGCGAACATACGGCAAATGAGTGTGACGAATTCGGAGCGCGTGATCGTCCGCCCATAGCCGAACAGCCCTCCGCCGATCCCATCGACCAGCCCGTAGTCTCGGGCCGAAGCGATGACGTCCCTCGCCCAACTGTCAGCCGGAACATCGGAAAATTCCCCATCCACCGCGAAAGAAGCTCCCGGAATGCCCAGGCAGAAGAGGAGAAGTATTAGCGCAATCAGCGCGGTACGCGGCGCTTTCGATTTTTTCATTGTAGGCTCCCCCTATTGTAATTTATTCATTGAATTATTGTTATGCTTTATCACCGCTTATTTTACTCTGAAAAGCGATAACCGCAAGCACAAAAATGACTACAGTATAGCCCATTACAACTGCCAAATGTGAAATAATATCGCCGGAATTACCATCTAAAGTTGCTCGTATTGCTTGCACACTATGATAGAACGGTAAAACATCGGTTGTCGTTTTGAAAGCCCCGCCTATTAAGTCAAGCGGGATAAACACCCCGGACAACCAACCCGCAACATTTGTCAGCAATGCCCCACACATACCGCCTACCGCCTTGTCGCCCATAAGACTGCCACATAACAGCCCCGCCCCCACGAACAGGAGTGACGTTAGCATTGTCACAACAACAGCAAGCAGAATATTTACAGTAATTTCAAGTCCTGCAATACCGGACGCTAACAAAGTGATTGCGGCTTGTCCTAACGCCATAATAAGCATTGGCAAGGTGTAGCCCAATAAAAAGTCCAAAGCGGTCATTGGCGAGGTAAACAGCCGCATTAAAAAAGATGAAGTGCGGTCTTTGGCTATCAGCATACCGGCGAACAACGCCATAAACACAGTTCCAAACATCGCCAACCCCGGCGCGAGATTTTCTATCGCAAACATCGGATTATTTGCTTCCGGGGGGATAGCGGCGTTGATAACAGAAAGCAGAGCCAGCAGTATCAGCGGAAACCCCAATCCGAAAAAGAGGTTGATGGGGTCGCGCAAAATCTCTTTTATGTTGCGTTTTGCAAACAGAATAATCCTCATGCCACACCTCCCGCGAGGAGTACAAAAGCGTCCTCTAAATTGCTGGTTCCTGTCTGTTCCGTTAATTCTGCCACTGTTCCAATCGCTGTCAATTTGCCGTTTACCATTATTCCCACGCGGTCAGACAATACCTCTACTTCCTCTAAATAATGCGTTGTGAGAATAATAGTCACCTTGCCCTTTAGTGCCTTAATGGATGCCCACAATTCGCGCCGGGCAAGTACATCAAGCCCCAAAGTGGGTTCATCAAGAAACAAAATTTGCGGGGTTGAAATTAAAGCCATTGCGATAGAAAGCCGCCGTTGCATACCGCCCGATAATTGCTTGGCTTTTTTCTTCCGTACACCGTCAAGCCCGAATTGTGACGCTATTTCATCCGCGCTTTTCTTCGCGCTTTTGCTATCTTGCCCATATATTCCCGCCGTGAGTTCCAGATTTTCAGCTACCGATAAATTGGCGGCTACTGCTGTTTCTTGTGGCGAGATATTGATTTTTTCTTTTATTGCCTGTGGATGTTCTTTCACGCTGTTACCGAGCAATACTGCGTCACCGTCCGTCGGTTTAATCAAACAAGACAGCATTTTGATTGTGGTGGTTTTCCCCGCGCCGTTCACACCCAAGAGAGAAAACAATTCGCCCTGCTCAATGGTTAGGCTTAAATTGTTTACCGCAGTAACCTCTCTGTATTTTTTTGTCAGGTTCGTAATAGTTATAGCGCTCATTCTTCGTTCCCTCCTTGCGGCATAGCACCGTCAAAAAGCATTGCCATAAGTTTTGCAAATGAATTTTTAGGTGGTATCGCTATGCCTTGTTTTTCATCACCCAGTACAATCAGCGTATCGCCGGGACGTATGCCGAATACATCGCGGGCTTCTTTGGGAATAACGATTTGCCCTTTTTCACCTACTTTGACCGTCCAAGCGTATTTGCCCTTTGGATAAGCCATCTTACCACCTCCTCACGTAAGTATGAAATGTGTGATTTGTAGTACAAGTATAGCATGTTAAACAAGTTATGTCAATAGGGAGAAAGAAGCAGCAAATAAGTTTTCTTGATTAGGCTATGAGAGAAAAGAGATTTTATTTAGCTTAATTTGTCGAAACAAAGCATATTTATCGCATAAATCCTCTATATCCGCTTTGGGAATTTTCACATTGTTCCGCAAAGTAACTTCTACTTCTAAACACTTTGCAATTTTTTTCGCTTTCCACATCCCGGCTATTTCGCCCGAATATAGCACAGCGCCGGGATTTGAAACGGTCTGCCAAATTTGTTTCCGCATTGCTTTATCGTCTAAAATAACATCACGGTCTTGCAGACCCAAATAAGGGTCATGCCCTCCAAGCAAGTGGACTTTTCTCTCAGCTTGCGGCGGAGAGAAAAGCAGCTCCTTGTCGTCGGACAGCATATAACATTTTTTGCCCAACAGGCTGATAGGCTCAATTTCGTCGGCAACAGTTTGCCAAATCCGTTTTGCCTGCGCGGGTGAGCAGCCGAGCCAATCCGCAAACCCGCTTACAGTTGCAGGGGCGAAGCAATGCAGATACTTTAGTACAAGCTTTTGTTCGGGGGCGCCGGTCGCTTTAAGGGAATGACCCATCCAGTTTTTATAGGAAGTGAATGTCGGGCTGACACCCTCTCTTTTTCCAAAGACAACCAACCCCATAAAAGCACAAGGGCGAAGTAAAAAAGAAACTGCCGCGCCGCCCACGGTCTGCTTTTCCGGGCTTCCGTACATAGACGGTTTGTTCCATAAATCCTTTTTGTCATTCGGAAGAAGCGGCGATACCCATTCGGCTAAAGCTTGGTCTAACGCGGTTTTACTTTTTAACGTCTCGCCGTCTAATTTCGGCATGACCTGTTTGAGTAAAAGCAGCAATTCATCAAAAGGCATTTGTAAAAAATCGAGGGCTAATTGTATTCCACGGGTATATATCCAAGGCTCATCTTGCTTTGGGACAAGCGCCGACAAAAACGTGTCGCTTTCCGAAGAGGGAAAGACTGCGGGTACGCCCCGGAAGCTCCAAGCCTGCAATAGTGTTTTATCGGCTTCGAGTATCTGCTCCATATCTCCCGGAGCGCAATGAAGAATACGGTTATGCAACGCGTTTTCCCATGCGCCGGGCGGCGAATTTTGCAAACCGCAAGCGCCCGCAAGCTTCTCTATATCGGACTTTTGATACCACTTATCCAAATGGTGCATATGAAGGCGAAATTGCCGAACTTGCTCCTTCAGAATATTATCCATACGCATCCATCATCCCCGCGAGCACGTCGCCGTAAAACTTGCTTGACGGCGTAGGTGTCGCCTGTATGACCGCCACGGCGTTTCGGGCCGGATACACGTTCAGATCCTGCCCGCCAAAGCCGCTCCCGCCGAAGCCGGACTCAAAAATCCACCACATCAAGCCGTAGCCCGCAGCGGCGTCTGACGGTGCTGCTGCCGATTTTATATAATCGTTTGATACGATCCGCCTCCCGTTCCACTCGCCGCCGCGCAGCATAAGCCGCCCGATTTTCGCCAAGTCGCGCGCGGACAAGTCGGAGCGTTCCTCGCCCTGCATCACGTTATAATTCACACCGCACTTGGATATCGGCCACACTCCGCTTTGTATTTCAAGCGGCTCGTAGAGGAATTCGCGGCAAATTTCATACGCGGGTACGCCTGCCGCCTTGCCTATCACGGCTGAGATCAGCGCCGCGTCCCATTCCTTGTATTGAAAAAATGAACCCGGCAGCGCTTTCATCTGCACGTCGGCGATATGAGAAACCCAGTCCCGCGAGCGCAATAGTTGCTCAAACATCGGGCAATGATAGTGAACGCCGCCGTTCCAGTATATCCCGCTGGACATTGTCAGCAGATGGCGGAGCGTGAGCCGCTTGTGATACGGATGGATATCCTCGTTAAACGGCGCGAGATACCGGCAGACCGGCTCGTCAAGCCCGCCGACAAGCCCTCGGTCAAGGCAAATTCCCAGCGTCAGCGAAAGAATGCTTTTCCATATCGATTTGATGTTGTCGCGGCTGTCGGGCGTGAATTTGTTGTAGTACCGCTCAAACACAAGCTCGTCATTCTCATAGACAAGGACTGAGTTTATCAGGCGGTAACGGTGCTCGGCGATGTAATCGTCAAGGCGGCTTGCGAAGGCGGTGTTCATACGGCGTTCTCATCACGGGTATATTCCGGCAAATAGAACGAACCTCTCTGTTGTTGTGATATATCTTTATATATTTCCCAATAGTAATGAATGGTACAACCCTCGAAGTAACTGTCTAAAATACCGAATTGCGGATCGTAAAATTTACCTTTGTAATATAAAGACCAATGCAAATCACCCGGAATCGTCATACTTAAAATGCAGATATCCGGCAGAACAGTATCCGCTAAGACCGGTTTTCTCAAATTGGCGTGAGGTATTTTATAATAATTGAGCGCCTGTTCAATGTCACAGTCCGCCGTGCCGTATTCTTCATACATAATTTCCGCAACCGCAGTGGGCGTAACCCCGGCGAGCATCGCGACACAAGCCTGTCCGCACTGATATTCGTTGGGCTGTTTTTGATAGGTTATGGAATGATTGTAGTCATTCACCTTGCCGTCAATATAATTTATCCTGTACACATCACGCTCGTGTAAAATCTCGGGATAATTGTTTGCTTTATAATAATCCTCGCGGGTCAATTTATAAAGCATAACATTGTCAGGTTCGTTCGGTCTTGTATGCGGGCTGTAATTGTAGTAAGTAAACCCACATTTTTCTATGACGCGTTTTGAGCGCTCGTTGAACCTCTTATGATTTATATGAAAAGTTTCGACTTTCAACCCCATAAAAGCATAATGAACAATCTTTCCCAATGCTTCCGCACAAATTCCCTTGCCCCAATATTCCTCCGCTAAAAGATAGCCGGCGCCAGCACATAATTCCGTTTTGTTATAGTTCAGATGCAAACCTATACTTCCTATAGCGCCCTTAACGTAACCGCCCGCTGACAGCCCATTCACATTGAGAGTTCGTTTCAAAAAAATCGCCCATTCAAGGCGGCATTTATCAAGCGTCCATTCAATCAATTTCGCAATCTTTTTTTCAGCCATGGCTTTTGTTTTTATCACTTTCCAGCCTCCGCTTGGCAGAACGACATTCGGATTTGAGGCAAACGAAAGCATATCCTCGGCAAAATCCGATGACCACGGCACTAAAAATAGTCTTTCGGTTTCTAATAAAGGTAAATCTATTTTGTTGTTCATTTTGTGTTTCCTCTTTCTTATTATTGATTTGGCGCTATTGCGGATGTCGGGTGTAAAACGGTATTCTTCTCGAAAACATACCCCCATTGAATGATTTCCTCGCCTGTGAGATAGTGCCGCTCACGCAAGTCGTCCTGCGGGAAGCGGACGTAGCCGCACTTTTCCAGAATCCTCCGGTTGCCGATATTGTCAGGGTACGCCCCTGGCGTAGAGCTCCGAAATATATTCTGCTCTTGCAGTCATTTCAAAAACCTCCCGATCACCGACTTTTCGTTTGTTTTCAATTCCGCTGGCGTTCCCGTCGCGATGACATAGCCGCCGTCGGAGCCGCCGCCGGGGCCCATTTCTATGATGTGGTCGCAATTGCTCAGCACAGCCGGGTCGTGCTCTGTGACTATGACCGTCGCGCCGGCGTCCGTGAGCTCGTGCATAAGCTGTATCAGCCGTTCGACATCGGAGAAAGACAGTCCGGTCGTCGGCTCGTCGAGTATATACACGCTGCCGCTGACGGCGCCGGCTTTGCCGAGCTCGGAGGCCAGCTTTATCCGCTGCGCTTCTCCGCCGGAGATCGTCGGCGTTTTCTGCCCGAGGCCGATATAGCCCATACCGACGCGCTCTAAGGTTTGCAGCATTTTTGACACAGCCTTGTCGCGGCCCTCGAAAAACCCGGCGGCGGCGGAAACGCTCATCCCGAGTATTTCGCGGATGTTTTTTCCGCCGAGCGTCGCGGACAGCGCTTCTTCAATAAAGCCCGTGCCGCCGCACGCGTCGCACTCCAAATCTATAAAATTGCCCATACCGACGTGGTAATGTATCTCGCCGTCGCCCTTGCAAACGCGGCAGCCGCCCTTGGAATTGACCGTAAACAGCCCCGCGTCCAATCCGCTCTCTTTCGCGAACATCGCGCGTATCCTGTCAAACATCCCGGTGTACGTCGCGGGGCAGGACGTGCGGCTGCGACCGATGGGCTTTTGATCGATGACGACGCACTTTTTGACAAGCTCCGCGCCGCCGAGTTCGACGCCGGACAGGTCTCCGGTGTAGTTCTGTTCATCCTCATCGTCCGCAGCCGGCTTGCTTTTCAGCCTTTCTTTCAGCTTCGGCACGAGCGTGTCCGCAATCAGGCTGGATTTTCCGCTGCCGGACACGCCCGCGACTCCGACAAGCAGGCCGAGAGGAATGTCCGCCGACACGTCCCGCAGATTATGCGTATTGCAATGCCACAGCGTCAGCAACTTTGCCGGGTTAGCCGCCGCGTATTCGGCTTTTACGGGCAGCGCGGCCTTGCCGGACAGATAAGGCGCGGTGAGCGAGCCGTCGCAGCTCATAAACTCGTCGTAGCTCCCCTGAAAAATCCGCCGGCCGCCGTATTCCCCGGCGCGGGGGCCGAGGTCTATTATATAATCGGCGGCTTTCATAAAGTTTTCGTCGTGCTCCACGGCGATCACAGTGTTGCCGCGCTTTATCAGATTTTGAATGATCGCGATCAGCTTGTGTTTTTCCGTCTCGTGCAGCCCAATCGTCGGCTCGTCGAACACAAAGATTATGGAATCCATCTCGGCGATTATGTAGCTCGCCAAAAACAGCCGCTGTATCTCGCCGCCAGACAGCGTGGGGATTGGGCGCGACAGGGCGAGGTGATGCAGGCCCACGTCGTCCATACATTCGAGCTTCAGCAAAATTTCTTCTGTCAATCGCTTGCCGGGGATAGCGTTTTCCGTAAAAAAGCGCCGCAGGTCACGGATATACATATTTTCAAAGTCGCATATGGTCTTGCCGCAGACCATTGTGTGGGAAGCCGCTTCGCCGAGGCCCGTGCCGCCGCACTTGGGGCACTTTTCTTTGCTTAGAACGCCGGACAGATAGAGCAAATGCGTCTGATGTCCGCCCATTTCCTCGCGCTTGCCCGCCTGCAAAAGCCACGGTATGAGACCGGAAAATATCGTTTTGCCGCCGTCGCCGTAAACGAGAGTGTCATATTGCGGCGCGTCCAGCCCGGCGAGCGTTTTGTTCACGTCGATTTTATGGAACGCGCAAAACTCGCGGAACCGGCGCCCCGTGCCGCCGCGCAGCAGATAGCCGTTCGGGAACAAATCGCCGATTTTTTTGTTCCTGTCCGCCGTCAAAACGTCGTCGTGGACCTTGACGGCGGTTCCCGCGCCCAAACAGCGCACGCACATTCCCTTCGCCGAGTTTTTCTGGAACATCGCCATATCGAGCGGCAGACCGTCGTCGTATTCCGCCTCCCGCTCGCCGTAATTTGCGAACAGCATAGCGAGCATCGCGCCGATTTTTGTCCTCGTCCCCACGGTGCTGCGCGGGTTTGACTGGCGCGTTATCCGCTGCTCTACCGCCACAGTTGGCGAGAGTCCCGTTATGCTCTCAAACGTCGGGACGCTGTCTACCATAAACGCTGTATCGGAGAACATCAGGTACCGCCGCTTGCCCTCCTCATACAGCGTGTCAAACGCAATGCTTGACTTGCCGCTGCCGGACACGCCCGTGATAACGGTCAGCCTGCCCTTCGGGATTTCTACGTCCACGTTTTTTAGGTTGTGTATCCGCGCGCCTGTGATTTTTATGGTGTCCGGCATATCAAATGTGCTCTCCTTTATTTTTGTTCTGCGTACGTGCGCGATAAATCGCTTTCCTATTGCGATTTAATATCTTCTATGATTTTATCAAAAACCCGCTCCCGTTCCGTAGACGTATCATAGATTGTAAAGCCGTATTTCAACAAATAATCAGTCATTTCTCGATTCCAAGCAACGGACATTTCACTGAACTTCCTTAGTTCATCATCACTCATGTCGTATGTCCACTCATCTTCCGTATCGTATTTCCTTAAATCGTTGAAATATTCATCCGCCGTTTTCCTGTTTTGCACCAACCCGATAAGAATAAAATTATCTTTCAAATCATCTATCCCATATGTTTTCATAATAGATGTCATTTTTTCAAAATCAAAATGCCCGCCTTCCAGCACAAACCTGTTTCCTTTTACGGTGTGCGTTCGCAGATTTAAGTCATCCGCATAACCATTGCCGGATGAAAGCATACCGAGATAATGGCCGAGGAACGGCGCTACATTAGCCGTGGCTTTTTCGTAATCCCAAGCAATTCTTATGTCCAGCTGCGGATATGCCTTTCCAAACGCGGTCATAAGCTTATCGAGGTTTATGACGAAGTAGTTCAGCTCTTCATTTATTTTTCTCGCCAATGTTGTTTTCCCGTTTCTGCCGCAGCCTGCAATGATTATGTTTTTCATTAAAAAGCGTCTCCCGTCAATACGAATATCCACAAAAGCAGTATAGCACAAACGCCTGAATAATTCCACGAAAATATTCAGGGCTCTTGCGGACGGAAACCTGCTAATGCAAAATTTGTTTGCGGAATACGGATTTATGCCCGATCCCGGATTGCGCAATTGCTTTTACCGCAAAGAGCAAAATGACGAATGGATCATGCTTATGAAAATCCCGGAGGATTATGATAATGCAACGGAGTACGCGGACGAAAGACTTGCGGGCGGATTATTCGCCGTAGCCAGTTCCTTCATGGTTGGGCGAAAATTTACAATTTGTTCACAATTAGGGCATTGACATATGCGTGGCGTAGTGTTAATATGAACCTATGAACGCTTATTGCAGATTGTTCATAGGTTAGGAGGGTGCTTAGGTGTCTAAGAGTTTCACGGATAGGGAGCGTGAGATTGTTCGCGGCAAGCTTGTTGACGCTTGTCGGGAGTGCTGGCGCCGCTACGGTTATCATAAGACGAACGTGCGGGAGATGTCCGCTATGGCGAACATCTCGACGGGGGCGTTCTATCAGTTTTACGCGTCTAAAGAGCTTTTGTTCGTGGAAGCGGCGCAGGAAACCGAGCGTGAGGCAAAGCGGCTGGCCGAGGAAAATATGACTCGGTACAGCGGCAAGCGTGGGGTTGCAGAGGCTCTGAAGGCGATTGTGCGCTTTATGAGCGTCGAACCTTGGATTATGCAGAGTGATTGGGACGTTATCTTGCGCAAACTTCCGCCCGATTTTGTCGAGAGTGACTTTATGCGGGATATTTCGCTCGTTGAGCGGTATGCCGCTGATTTCGGGCTGAAAGCGAAGTTGGAATCGGAGCGTTTGGCTTTGGTTATCAACACTATTCTTATGACGGTGCGCAACCGAAAGTTTCTGCCGGGCGACGTGGACGGCGCGATTGATTTTATAATTGACGCCGCCGTCGATAAAATGTTTGAATAGGAGGGATCAACTATGTCTAAACTGATTGAGTTCAGAGGCGTATCTAAAACATATAAACAAGGAAGCGTTGTTATTCACGCTGTAGATAACGCCAACTTTTCCATTGACGCGGGAGAGCTTGTTATCGTCCTTGGCGCGTCGGGCGCGGGTAAGACTACGATTCTCAATATGCTGGGCGGCATGGACGGCGTGACCGGCGGGGAGATTATCGTGGACGGAGAAAACATCGCGGCGTTTAACGAGAACCGTTTGACGGACTATCGGCGGGAGAGCGTCGGTTTCGTGTTCCAGTTTTACAACTTGATAACGAACCTGAACGCGCTTGAAAACGTGGAGTTTGCCGCCGAAACGTGCAAAAACCACTTGGACGCTAAGGAAATCCTCGGCGTTGTGGGGCTTTCGGAAAGGCTGAAAAACTTCCCCGCGCAGCTCTCGGGCGGGGAGCAGCAGCGCGTGGCGATTGCCCGCGCCGTCGCGAAAAACCCGCTGCTTTTGCTGTGCGACGAGCCGACGGGCGCGTTGGACTACGCCACGAGCAAGGCGGTTTTGCGGCTTTTGACGGACGTGAACGAAAAGTATAAAAAGACAGTCGTCATTATCACGCACAACAACGCGCTTGCGGTTATGGCCGACAAGGTTATCCGCGTCAAGAGCGGCAAAATCGAGAGCGTTACGTTAAACGAGCGCAAAACGCCGATTGAGGATATTGAGTGGTAGGGGGCGAATATGATGAAACATCTGTTTCTGAAACTGTTGCGCGACATTAAAGCCGCTAAGGGTCAGTATATCGCTATAACGCTTGTGGTTGCGCTGGGCGTGGCGTTCTATGTGGGGCTTGCGTCGGCGAGTTCGAGCGTCCGCGCGAATGTTGACGCGTTTTATGAGGAACAGAAGTTAGCCGACCTTTGGGCGGTGTTTCCTTCCGCAGACGATAGCGTGATTGAACAAATCCGCGCCTTGCCCGACGTTTTGGCGGCGGACGGGCGTTTTACCGGGGTTGCGTCTTTCGGCGAAAGCGAGTTCGCCGTTCGCAGTCTGCCCGAAACGCCGTCTGTCAACATTCCCGCCGTCAAGAGCGGACGTTTGCCGATTGGCGCGGGCGAGTGCAATATTGACGGGGAATATGCGGACGCTAACGGTCTAAGCGCGGGAGATATGCTTGATGTGTCGATAAACGGCGCGGATTACGCGCTTAATATCGTCGGCACGGTCAACAGCCCCGAAATTCTTTTCTTGGCGAAAAACATCTCGGAGGGCGCGAACCATAACGTTTACGGCGCGTTGTTCGTGAGCGGCAAGCAGTTTAACGCGTATAACGAAGCCGTCATCAAAGCCGCCCCGAACGCCGACTTAACGGCGTTAAAAAGCGATATTGAAAATCTCGGCGCGGTCGTTGTGTTGGGCAGAGACCGCCAACTCAGTTATGTTATGTTAGACACGGACATCTCACAATTTGACAAACTCGGCGTCATACTCCCGAACATCTTTTTCATCGTCGCCGCCGCGATAATCTTCATCAGTATGAGCAAAAACGTGGAGACGCAGCGCGGGCAAATCGGCAATATGAAAGCGCTTGGGGTGAGGCGCGGCGCCATAACCCTGCATTTCTTGGGCTATACCGTTGTCACTTGCGCCCTCGGCTGCGTTCTTGGCGCGTTATTAGGGGTTTTCGCGCTTCTGCCGGGGCTTCAAGCAGTTTTCAACACGATGTACACAATGCCTCCGCAGACCCCCACGGGTTTTGTGCGCAGCATCGCTGTCGCAAGCGCGTTAGCGTTCGCTTTCGGCGTGTGCGCGACGGTTATTTCCGTGCGCAAGCCGCTTAAAGAAAGCCCCGCAAGCGCTATGCGCCCCAAGCCGCCCAAAAACGTCAAGCCCACGCCTTTTGAAAACTTCCCGCGCCTGTGGAACTGTTTTTCGTTCGGCACGAAAATAATACTGCGCAACCTGTTTATGAACAAAGGCCGCGCAATACTCAGCTCCGTGGGCATTGTGGGCTGCGTAGGGCTTATGCTGGCGGCGTTTTCGTTTATGGATTGCATTAACGATGTGTTAAGCGGCAAGTTCTATCAGACGAACCTCTATGACCTGAATGTGAGCCTGAAAACGCCGAGCGCGGATATTGAGTTCGGAGACGATGCGGCTTGGCGGCACGGCAGTATTTCGGCGAATTTTTCAAGCGGCGGCGCGGAGGTCGCGACAGATTTAGTCGCGCTTGACGCGGACTGTGACGCAATCGCCCTTTATAGCGAAAACGGGGTGCGGCTTATGTTCGGCGAGAACGCGTACAGCTCGCGCCTTGACTATTTCCCGAAAGACGGCGTTATAATCCCGAAGTTGTACGCCGATAGGCACAATCTGTCAATCGGCGATGCTCTCAAACTAACGCTTACGCCCGTTATAGGCGAACCGCGAACGATGACCGTCGCCATTCGCGGCGTTGCGATGGAATATTTGGGGCAGGATATTTACACGGCTTTTGAGTATTTAGACGAACTTGGCGAAACGCTGCCCGTTCTGACATATCTCGTTCAAACCGACGACGCGAAGGGGCTTGCCGATACGCTGAAAGAAAACCCCGCCGTCCGCAGCGCATACACGGTTGACGAAATAGCGTCAAGCTGGGACGATATGCTCTCCGTTTTGCGAACGGTGGTATTCGTGCTGATAGCCGCGTCCGCCGTCCTTGCCCTGACGGTGGTATACAACATCAGCGCGATAAACATCTTTGACCGCCGCCGCGACGTGGCAACTCTGAAAGTGCTGGGCTACAGGAAGCGGGAAGTGAACAGGTTGGTGTTCACGGAGAATCTCATAATGACGGGCTTCGGCTCCCTTTTCGGCATTGGCGCGGGCGCGGGTTTCCTGCGGCTGATTATCGGCTTCGTCGCGACCGATGAGGTGATGATGCCGATTATAATGCCGCCGCTGTCGATTGCCATCGCCGTCGTGCTTGGCTTCGCGTTTACAATCCTCGCCAACCAGCTTCTGCGCGGGAAGATTCGCGGGATTGATATGGTGGAGTCGCTGAAAAGCGTGGAATGATAGAGTGCGAGGTGATAATGAGGTTTATGACGAAGCAGTTCAGCTCTTCATTTATTTTTCTCGCCAATGTTGTTTTACCGTTTCTGCCACAGCCGGCAATGATTATGTTTTTCATTAAAAAACATCTCCTTCGGATTCTTCAGCCAACTCTAACATTTCTTTTACTTCATCCAACAAGTCGGCTTCTTTCGGTAGGTATAATTCATATTTGCTGGTCAGTATATTCGCATTATCCTCTGGCAAACTGAATTTCACTAACGCATCATTTTTAGAGGCGCATAGCAAAATGCCCACGGTTGGATTTTCATCGGGCAGTTTTTCGCAGCGGTCAAAGTAATTGACATACATTTGCAGTTGCCCCAAATCCTCGTGCGTAATTTTATGAGTCTTAATTTCTATAACCACAAAACATCGAAGCAAACGATTGTAGAAAACCAAATCCACAAAAAATTCATCGTCCTCAAGCAATATTCGTTTTTGCCGCGCCACAAATGAAAAGCCGTTGCCAAGCTCCAGCAAAAATTCTCGCAAATGCGTTATAAGCGCGGATTCAAAATCTTTTTCATAGTATGCTGCTTCACGCTTTAATCCTAAAAACTCCAAGTACATAGGGTCTTTGATTATCTCGATTGGTTTTTCGGGAATCCGTTCCTTTCGAGCGACGGCGCGAATGGCCTCCTTATCATTGCTGAGCAAAAGCCGCTCGTAAAGCGAGGAATTCACTTGCCGCTCAAGTTCTCGCCCATTCCAACCATTATGCACAGTCTCAAGTTCATAATACTCGCGCTTATAGTCATCATCTATTCTTATAAGTAACCGATATTGCGCCCAATTTAATTGCGAACGCAGTGCGTTCGCAATCGGATAAATGCGATAAAACTGGCGCGCGAGCTCTAATTGACGAACGGAAAAACCGCTCCCGTAGTCAGTTTTAAGGTTGCGCTCTAAATTTTTTATAAGGTATGTACCATATGCGGCGCGTTCCTCACCGCGCTGTTCCTCAACAAAAATACGTTCACCCACGCGCCAGTACATCAGCACACGATGAAAGTCAACGCTGCGAACGGCGTTGCTCCGAGCATCATCTATAATCGTGCGAACGTCGCTATAAAAAGTTTCGCTGATTTTATAATTATGCTCCTGTTGGCTGATATTACCCACTAAGAATTCCCCTTTCTCGTTATGTACCATTTCCATTATCTCGTATTTTTTATTATGGCATACTTTTCGTGGAAGTGCAAGTAAAAAATATACAAGGTTCGACGCTTAAGCCGCCAGAGCTCTGCTGCTGAAAAAAATATTAAAAACTTTTCAAAAAACTATTGACATTGACGTTGCGTCAACGTGTATAATGGCTTTTGAGGTGATGGTTTTGGACTTGATAAGGATAAACGAGGTCGTTGACAATTTCGGGGTATCCAGCAGGACGCTCAGGTATTACGAAGAAATAGGGCTCTTGCGGAGCAACCGCCCTGATAATAAAATTCAGCGGTACTATGACGCCGACGCGCTCGAACGGTTGAAGCAGATCGTTGTTTTACGCAAATTACAGATACCGGTCAAGGATATAGTGACAATATTTAAGAGCGAAAGCACGGCGGCACTGATCCAAGCGTTTGCGGACAAGCTCGCATCGCTTGATACGGAAATATCAGCTTTGTCGGAATTAAGGCGGCTCGTGGACGACTTTCTCCATAATATGCTTATGCACGGGATCAAAAAAATATCGGCCATAACCTTGCTCTATGAGGAAACTGAAAAACGGCTTGTCAACGTGGAAAAAAGCGAACCGGTCACATTTGAAAAGCTGTCGGAAATAAGCCGCGAGGCGTTGAGGCTGCACGATGTCCGAGTCATTCGGTTGCCGCCAATGCGGGTGCTGACTTCACGCTCAAGAGCGGGGCGGGCGGCAAATTTGGACGGGGGCAAAATGCAAAATCTGTTTGCGGAACACGGATTTTTGCCCGATCCCGGATTGCGCAATTGCTTTTACCGTAAAGAGCAAAACGACGAATGGATCATGCTCATGAAAATTCCGGAGGATTACGACAATACGACGGAATACGCTCGTGTCAAGCCAAATCCAACGTAAATACCGCCTCAAAATGTAAACAATTTGTGAACAAGACGATGTTATTTCATCAGCAGCCTCGGGAAGTATCGCCGATTTCATCAACAGAAGCGGTTTTGGGAATTTTGAGGTGCAAGTCCTTACCCTCGGCATATTCGGGCGTTTCGTCGATAGTTTTTTGCCGCGCGTTCCAGCGCGCGTTTTTTTCGACCTCCGGTATAGCGCTATCCGCGTCGGCTCTGACTTCCGGCGTCACATCGGAGAGTTCGTGCGGCTTTAGCGCCGCTACCGCGTTCACGGAATCAAGCCAGAAAAATTCGCGTCGCGGATTTATCCTCGCCTCCGAAAATTTCCGGTGCAGCAGCTTTTCAACATCCTCGTTGTTTTCAACCACACTTGCGTAAACGCAGTCGAAAGGTACGGGAACGCCCGTCGTGAACAGCTCCCTCACGCGGGCTTGGACTTCCTCCTTGTCGGTTTTCCCTATTTTCACGACGCCCGGCATAACAGGGTTCGTGAGTATGTAAACAATCTCCGCCATATCCCGATCTCCCACATATCTACAAATTTCGCGGCAATGACAGCGCGGACGTCTCTGTCTCCAAGCGGCTCCGCCAGACAATTTCAATATCATTATCGCCGTGAACGATGATTTTGTCAATCAGTAGATCCACAAGCTCACGATCCAACTTATCAATCGTCAGCAGCGGCGTGAGCTCCGCAATAGAGGTCTCGGCGGCGGCGCGCCCCTCGGTCAGCGTTTTCAGGCGTTCTGTCAGCGTCTCAATACATGAACGCTTCCGCTTGATCATATCGTTTACTGCGCTTTTCTTACTCAGGAAAGCGTCTTTTGATATTTTCTCCTCTACAAAAGACGTAAACAGCTTTGACAATGACATTTCAAGCGCTGCCGCCGCTTTTTGCTCCGAGTGGATACTCACTTCAAGTTCTCCAACCGTTGCCTTTTCGCGTGCAATCAGCGCCAGCCTCATCTGTTCTCGGTCGAGCACGGCGGCGGCGCAAGCCTTGACGGACGCGAGGACAGCTTGTTCAAGCTCGCGCTGTAAAATTGAGTATTCACAGCAGCCGTAATGATTGGTGAGCCTCACCGTATCGCACTTGAAACGGGGATTGTATTTTGAACTGCGCTTCATAGCGTGTCCGCAGGATGGGCATTTTACCTTGTTCCCGAAAATATGTTCGGGTTTATCCGAATACTTGTGCCGCGCAAGTACCTCCTGCGCCTTTCGGAATTCGGTCTCCGATATGATAGCCTCGTGAGCGTCCGGGCATATGATCCAATCATCTTTTGGGCGAGGCTCGCACTTGCCGGTACCGTGTTCCGTTACCCTGAACCGGTTCAAAACGGTTTTTCCGAGATATATCTCGTTCCTGAGCAAACGCAATACAGTACAGCTTGTCCAGAAGCAGTAGTCTGGATCAATGGCATTTGTCCAGACCTTTTTGTATCCGACGCGTTTTTTGTAAACAGACGGCGACGGTATGCCTTGCGCGTTGAATATCCGCGCTATCTCAACGGCCCGCTTGCCCTCGCAAGCGAGCGAGAATGCAAGGCGCACATAGCCCGCCGCCTCCGGGTCGATAACAAGCTTGTTCTTTGCCGCGTCCGACACAACATATCCGAACGGATACATACTGAGCCATTCGCCGCGTTTCATCTTCACGAGCTTTGCCGATATGGACTTCAGCGCCAAATCCCTGTTGTACTGCTGGTTGATGAGATTGATGAACGCCAGCTCAAGGTTTGACAACGGATGCAGGAAGCTGTCGTAATTGTCGTTTATAGCTATAAAGCGAACGTGCATAGACACGAGATAGTTCATAAGCAGATCGTCCGTGTCGAGCATATTGCGGCCTATACGGGATAAATCCTTGACGACAATACAGTCCACCGCGCCGCCCTCGATGTCGGACATCAGCCTTTGGTAACTCTCGCGGTCCGTGCTCTCGCCGCTCCGCCCGTCGTCTATATACTCTGTGATCCGCACATTTTCAAACTCGCCGCACGCAGATACATATGTCTGTATCATAGCGCGCTGATTCGTAATGCTGTTGCTCTCGTCCTTGCCGTCCTCCTGCGATATACGGAAGTATTCGGCGAGGCTGTACGCTCCGTTGAGGGCGTATGCGTCCGTGGCGGCGGCAATCATAACGTCAGGCACTGGCGCTCACCCCGCTTTCCGAAATCAAGCTCCGCAGCTCCGCGAAGCTGTCCATATATTTTAGCTCGATCAATATATCGTTCGTTACCGGGCTGAGCGTTATCCGGCTGACAAGCGCCCGTATCAGTTCCTTCGTCGGAATGTCGAAACTACGGAACGCGCCAAAGCTCTGACGCCACTGATTGTTTTCCAGACTTGAAATATCGAGCTTTCGCAGTTCGTTGATTATGTAGGCAAGATGTCCCCCGACCTCGTCTTTATCACGGCGCGCCTTATCTCGCACCAGTTCGTACTCCCGAAAGTCAAGAAGACCGTCGAGATGGTGGGTGTACGCCGCAGAGATCGTTTTGTCCGATCCGGCGAGCGCTTTTTCAAGCTTTGCACTTTCGCTCGTGAGCGCCGCGCGTTTCTGTTTCAGAGCGTCGGA
>JAISAA010000226.1 GCA_031266955.1 Oscillospiraceae bacterium
CACGCGCAACGAAAAAGACTTTAAGCAGTCGCCCGTTCCGGCGCTTTCGCCGCGCGCTTTTTTGCTGGAAAGCGGCTGCAGTGCTGATAAATAAACGCGAGATCACAGACCTCTCCGCCGGTATCCGCCGTATGATCGACGGGCAGGCGGCTGAATTGCGGGATAACCGCGAGGGCGTGTTCTCCATACTCAAAAACGACATCCATACGCTCGCCAACCTGAAGAACAATCAGGTCGACGCGCTGCGGCGCGACCGCGACGCGCTCAAGGACGCGCTCGCTGACATATCGCATCAGCTCAAGACGCCGCTGACGTCCATGCTGCTCATGGCCGACCTTCTCGAAAACGCGCCGCCGGACCGGCAGGCTGAATTTATCGCGAATATCAGGACGGGGCTCGCGCGGACACAGTGGCTCGTGTCGGAATTTTTGAAAATGGCGAGGCTCGACGCCGGCGCGGTGGAGTTCGCGCGGGAGGAAGTCGGCTCTGACGAGCTCATCGGGCTCGCGCTCGAACCGCTGCGGATACTACTCGACATCAAAGACCAGCGGACGGATCTGTCGGGAGAAACGACGTTCACCTGCGACAAGCGCTGGACAGCCGAGGCGCTTTCAAACGTGCTGAAAAACGCCTCCGAATACTCGCCGGACGGCGGCGAAATACGCGTTGAGGCGGGCGAAAACCCAATTTGCGCGTGGATCGCCGTCACGGACAGCGGCAAAGGACTGTCAAACGCCGAGATCGCGCGGCTGTTCCGGCGCTTCGAGGGCTCGCGCGGCGATAAGGGCTACGGTGTCGGCTTGCCTCTCGCGTTCGCCATAATGCGCGGGCAGAACGGCGATATACAGGTATACGGAGGCGGCGGCGTCAGCGGCGCGACGTTTACATTGAAGCTGTTCAAGTGACGGGGCTGTGCCGTGATGCTTTTTGCCTCCGTTTATACAACTCCGCTTTCCAAGATGCTGAATGTTTTTCTGTCACAGTCTATCTCGGCGGCTGCCCCGAGGGGAATGCAGAATTTGGGCTCACAATGCCCAAAGCTGAGATTATAGAGAACGGGGATATCGCCGCGCCCGTACTCGGCGAGGGCTTTTTTGATCACGCCCTTGTACTCGTCGTAGTATTTGTTATTGAACGGCTTTCCGAACACGATCCCGTTCGCGCGCTTCAAAACGCCCATCGCTCCAAACGCCCGAAGTGTGTACAGCAGGTTGCTTGGCGCCGCCCCACGAGAGGGACACGGCGGCGACCTTATCGCCGGGGTTAAGCTTCGGCGGTTTTATCAGCGTTTTCATACGCGGAGCACCTCTCTGCATTTGGATCATTCACACTAAAGCTGTTTACCGCATCCATTCTGCTTTAACCTTCGGGGGTGCGACCTTAAAGCCGTATTTTCTGGCGGAGGCTTCGCCGGATTTGCGGTAATACTCGTTCAATTCTTCCCGCGTCATATACTTAGTCAGCTCATAAATGGCGAGACGTATCTCGTCAACCTCCCGCTCAATCTTGCTTTTCCGGATCATCGTTGATAACCTCCATCGGGTTGTAAATTTCGACCGATCTATAACCGCGCAGGGCGTTTATGCCCGGTGTAGCCAGCTTCGTTTTGCGCTTTACGATATGGGTAAAATTCAAGCTCACGATAATGTCCATATCGTAAACGGCGGCGGTGGCGATGTGTAAACCGTCCGTCCTGTATTTTTCCGGAATCACTCCGGCCGCGACGTAGGCCTCCGCCAAATCAACCGCTTCGCCGCTTTGCTGTAAAACCGTGACGCCGTATTCGGTGATTAGGTTCAGCATTTGGCTCCGTTTGGGCTCGGGCGCGGCCTCAAGCTCGTTCACCACGTAATAGGAGGTGTAAGGCTCAAACTGGCCGTCCGCAATCTGCCGGAACAGTTCGAGAGTTGCAACGTGAGCCTCACCCCTGTCGGTATCAAGGTAGTAATTGAAAATCGTTGTCTCAAGATATATTTTCGGCATTCGCACAGGCTCACCTTCTCAGCAACACAATACCACAGCAAGCCAGAGCTTTCAAGCTCAAAATTTCGCTTCCTTTCCAGCTAAATAGTCACCGAATAGTCACATTGGGCTGCTATAATGGCCTCAACACTACATCCGGAGGGGCTAAAAATGGCGATTTTGCAAGTCAGGGACCTGACGAAGACCTACGGCAAGGGGGATACGACCGTCACGGCGCTGGGCGGCGTGTCCTTCAGTGTGGAGAAGGGCGAGTTTGTCGCGGTGGTCGGGGCGTCGGGGTCGGGGAAATCGACGCTGATGCATTTGATCGGAGGCGTGGACAGGCCGACGTCCGGCGGCGTCACGGTGGACGGCAAGGATATTTTCAGCTTGAATGAGAGCGAGCTGGCTATCTTCCGGCGCCGGAACGTCGGCATAATATATCAGTTCTACAACCTGATACCGACGCTGACCGCCGAGGAGAACATCATGCTGCCGCGCCTGCTCGACAACCGCAAGCCGGACGAAGACAAGCTGCGGACTATATTAGAGACGATAGGGCTGACCGACCGCGCGAAGCATTTGCCGAGCGAGCTGTCGGGTGGGCAGCAGCAGCGCGTGTCCGTCGGGCGGGCGCTCATAAACGACCCCGCGCTCATCCTCGCGGACGAGCCGACCGGCAACCTCGACAGCAAAGCGAGCCGTGAGATCATCGACCTGCTGAAGCTCTCGAACACGCGATACGGACAGACGCTCATCATCATCACGCACGACGAGGGCATAGCGCTCGAGGCCGACCGCATAATCGCCGTCGGCGACGGCGTGATCCTACGCGACGAGGCGGTGCGCAAATGAGGCTGACGGCAAAGCTGGCGTACAGCCAGATAAAAATAAACCGTTCGCGTACCGTGTGGACACTTCTGGGCATAGTCCTCTCAACGGCTTTGATAACAGCCGTTTGCAGCTTTGCGGCAAGCGGCGGAGCTCTGCTGGCGGAGCTGTTCGGCTCGGAGCGCAGCGGCGGAACCGTCACCGCTTTGCTTCTTGTCCCGGCGGGTATTTTGAGCGCGATAATCGTCTCGGTCTCCGTTGTCGTTATCTCAAACGCGTTCCGCGTGAGCGCGGGTGCGCGCATAGCGCAGTTCGGCGTCTTAAAGAGCGCGGGGGCTACGAAACGGCAAATCGCGGCTACCATAATATATGAAAGCGTATTTCTTTCGGCGGCGGGGATCCCGACAGGAATTGTGACGGGGCTCGTCATAGCGTTCGCGGGAGTCGGAGTCGCCAATCGCTTTCTCGGAGAAATAAACAGTCTTGTCGATATGATGATAAACGAGCTGATCATAGTCGTCGATTTCGTGATAGCGTGGCAGGCGTTGGTCGCCGCCGCGTTGATTTCGTTTTTTACCGTTCTGTTATCGGCGTGGCTTCCCGCGCGCCGGGCGGCAAGGTTCGCCGCTATTGACAGTATTCGCGGGGCGGGCCAAAATAAAGTCAAAGTCAAAATAGAGTCAAAACGGATGCGCTCGGGCGCTTTGACGCAAAAGCTGTTCGGTTTTGAGGGCGCGCTCGCGGCAAAAAGTATGAAACGCAATAAGCGCAATTTCCGCGCAAGCGTGGTATCCCTATCCGTAGGCGTTATTTTGTTTGTAAACCTCGGCGCGCTGAGCGGAGCGGCGGACGCGGTATACGATATGCTTTACCCCGATATTGACGCGACCGTCATCGTCGATTACACATCCCGGCGCCGCGTATCTGTCAACGAGGCCACGGGCAAGGAGGAAAGCATTATCGCCGCGCCCGTTGACGGCGAGACCGCGTCCGCCGTGACCGCAAAATTGCGCGGATATGAAAACACGGCCATATTCGGTATGGGCGGCGATAACAGGACATATAACGCCGTCATCCCGAGAGAAATGATTTCGCCGCGGATGCTGGAAGCGTATTTTTATTCCGAAGAACGGCCGGAGTATGAGATATCCGCGGAGATCATAGTGACGGACGAAGAAAATTACGCCGCGCTTTGCTCGCGCGCGGGCGTTCCGATAGGTTCAAACATTCTCATCAACCATTACGGTTATTATGACAACGGCAGGGAAACCGTTTTAGAGCCGTTCCTGTTTGCGGGGCGGACGGCGCGGCTTATAAAAGCGGACGGCTCAGTCCGGGAAGTGCCGGTACACGGCGAATTGACGCGGGAGGATATACCGAATGAGTTCTTGCCGCCAAACAGAAAAACGCTCCGGCTGCTCGTCCCGCAGCAACAATGGGACATGGACGGCTATCTGTGGTATGCCGACCCCGCCGACGTTGACGGCTTCATTGATCACGCAAGGGCTGTTATGGCCGAGGCGTTTCCGCGCGGTTCCGAAGGCTCGTATATGGAGCTCGGATTTGACACCCGTGTGTATAAAATCCGGGACTATATGAAGGTTATGAATATAGGCTTTGCTCTGGCGGCGGCGTTTATGTACGGCTTCGTCGCGCTTTTGACGCTGATAGGGCTTACGAATGTAATTAGCACAATGTCCGCGAATGTACGTATGCGCTCCCGCGAGTTCGCGGTTTTACAGAGCGTCGGTATGACATACGGCGGACTGAAACGTATGCTGAGCCTCGAAAGCGTGGTGTGCTCGGCGAAAGCGCTGGTCGTCGGTCTTCCGCTCGGCGCGGCGTTGACGCTGTTGATCTACGGGGCCGTCGGGCGATCTATGGACTTTCCGTATGTATTTCCGTGGCCGGCGCTGCTGGAATGCGTCGCCGGAGTGTTCGCCGTCACGTGGGCGGCGACGCGCTTTGCGGCGGGCGGCGTCAGGGGTCAAAACATCGCGGCGGCGATACGCGCGGAGGGCGGGATATGAAGCTTCCGGCAAAGCTGGCGTACAGCCAGATAAAATTGAACCGGCGGCGCACGGTTTGGACGGTTCTCGGCATCGCGCTGTCGGCGGCGATGATAACCGCCGTGTGCGGCTTCGCGGCGAGCGGGCTGGCGACGGTGAACGAGCTGTTCGGCGCGGGCTACGCGCAGCGCGACAGTATTTACTTTAATACATACATCGGGCTCGCGGCGGTGCTGGGGATCATCATTGTCGCCGTGTCGATCGTCGTCGTGTCCAACTCGTTCCGCGTGTCGGCGGGCGAGCGGACGCGGCAGTTCGGGATACTGAAAAGCGTTGGGGCGACAAAGAGGCAGATAGCCCAAAGCGTCGTGTACGAGGGCGTGTTCCTCGCTTTCATCGGAGTCCCGGCAGGGCTGGCGGCAGGCTTGCTCGTCGAGCTCGTTGGGGTGAAGCTCGCGAATTATTTTCTCACATCGTTCAATATCTTAAATAATGTAGAGGATATTGAATTCGGCTATGTGATAGCTTGGCAGGCTGTCGTCATCTCGGCGGCGGTCGCTGTTTTGACGACGCTTGTCTCAGCGTGGCTCCCGGCGCGGCGCGCCGCCAAGACCGCTGCTATCGACGCGATACGGCAGTCGGGCGAGATAAAGCTCAAGGCGCGCGCCGTGAAGACCTCGCGCCTGACGCGGGCGCTGTTCGGCTTTGAGGGGACGCTCGCCGCGAAATCGCTGAAACGCTCGCGCCGCGGCTTCCGCGCGACGGTCGTCAGCCTGACCGTCAGCATAGTGCTGTTCATCGTCGCGGGGGCGATCGGCGCGTGGGTGAATTCCGTCACAAATCTCATATTCCCGAACATCGACGCGACGGTCACGGCGGAGTACATAAGCCCGATACAGTACACGTACGGCAACAGGGGAGAACTGGCGGAACGCAAATTCACGCCGCTCGGCGCGGACGTGGCCGCCGCCGTCACGGCAAAGCTGCGCGAGTACCCCGGCGCTGTCATCTTCGGCGTCGGCGGGGACAATCACTCTTACTACACAACGCTTTTGCCCGAAATGATGACCGAAAAGCTGACCGAGGCGCTGAAAAACGGCCTCGACCACGTCCCGGACTACGATTTCGACATAACGCTCAAAACAACAGACGCGGAGCACTACGCAAAGCTCTGCGAAACAGCCGGAGTACCGCTCGGCTCAAATATTCTCGTCAATTCCGTGCGATACAGCAGCCCGAGCATCGGGAGGGCGGAGTTCGCACCGCTCGTGTTTTCCGGCCAGACGCTTCATATAAAAGGCATCGGGCGCCCGGACGCCGAGCTGCCGCTGCACGGCGAGCTCACAGTCGGCGAGGCGCCGGAGGAGGTGATCGCGCAAAGCTACGGCATAACGGTGATCGTGCCGGAATGGTACACGGTCGTCTACTATTGGTACGCCGACGTCGCGGACGACGCGGGCTTTACCGAGTACGCCGACGCCGTCCTGCGCGAGCTGATCCCGCCGGACGCCGACCCGGCGCCGTTCATCCAAGCGACGAACATCAGGGCGGCGACCGAGGCTGTGAAAGCGCTGAGCGATATGGGGATGATCTTCATTTACGGCTTCGTAGGTATGCTGACGCTCATCGGTCTGACGAACGTGATAAGCACCGTCTCGACAAACGTCCGCTCGCGCTCCCGCGAGTTCGCCGTGCTGAAAAGCGTCGGTATGACGCGCGGCGGGCTGCGCCGGATGCTCAGGCTCGAGAGCGTGCTGTGCTCCGCGAAGGCGCTGCTTATCGGCGTTCCGCTCGGCGCGGCGCTGACGCGGCTGATCTATAAAATCATCGAGCAGTCCGTCAATTTCCCGTATATATTCCCGTGGATAGCGCTGTTAGAGTGCGTCGCCGGAGTGTTCGCCGTGACGTGGGCGGCGACGCGCTTCGCGGCGGGCGGCGCCAAGGACCGGAGCATAGCGGAGGCGATACGCGCGGAGGACGGGGTGTAAAGCGGAAAACGCATAGGAAATCGCTGCGCGCGCCCTTGACATTTCAAGCCCGCGGTATTAGTATGGCGTCAAAGCAAAAGACCGGAGGCGCGTACTATGGAATTACTGAAGGCGATAGAAAATGATATCACGGCCATGTGCATATCCGCTGACGAAAATGAGCCGGAAATACTGAGAACACAGATCGGCCACAGGATAAAGCTGATCGATTCCTGGGGCATCCCCGAAGGCGCGCGCGTGCTTGAGCTCGGGTGCGGTCAGGGCGAGACCACGTTAGCGCTCGCCCATTACGTCGGCGGCCGCGGCTTCGTTCACGGCATAGATAAGGCTCCCCCAAGCTACGGCGCCCCCGTTACGCTGGGCGGCGCGCGGGAAAGGCTGCTGAGCCTGCCCGTCGGCCGTCGGATAAAAATAGATTTTGATACTGACGTACTGTCTCGGGACGGCTTCGCGCCGGACGGGGCGTTTGACTGCGCCGTATTCTCGCATTGCTCGTGGTACTTTGATTCCCCCGGGGAATTCAGGGCGACGGTCCGGCGGGTAAAGAGCTTGTGCAAAACCGTCTGTTTCGCGGAATGGGATCTGCGCGTCACCGACGCCGGGCAGCTCGGCCATTACAGCGCGGCGCTGCTCCAGGGGCAGTATAACGCTTATCATAAAGAGCCGAATTCCAATATTAAAACGCTGTTTTCGCGCAATGACATCGTCAATATCCTGACTGAGGAAGGCCTGCGGATACGCAAGGAAACGGTGATCGATTCCGGCGGATTGCAGGACGGGCTTTGGGAGATCGACGTCGCGCTGTCGGAATATCCCGGCAAAATAGCGGACTCAGAGCTGATCCCCGACGGGATGAAGTTCATTTTACTGTCCGGGCTCGGGCTGATAAAAGAGTATAAAAAAGATAATAAAACAAAATCCCTGCCGGCGTTCTCAATAGTCGCGGAATGACCGGAAAGGATCATGCTGTCAAGGACAGTTTCCGAACCGAATAAATCAGGCAGCGAATCTCTTGCGGCACAAAGCTAACGGACGCTCGCCACCGCGAAGGCGTAGTGCGGAGGCTATCAAGCGCAATGCCGAAATCGTGTTGGGGGCGGAACGGCGCGGACTCTCTCTGGAGATGGGGATATGAGGGATAGGTACTTGATGTGGGGAGAGGGATCATCCTTTTTCCGTAAACCGTATGGTTATGTTCTGTACAGCACAAAGTAAATCACGCAGTTAAGACGCGTCCTCACTGAACGTAACCACGATATCACCCAATCTGTCCGCAATATCATAGTATTGCTCGCGGTATTCCGGCGCCGATTGTTCGTCTCCAGGACGCGTCATTATTATAACAAAGTCGGCAGACTCCGCGACGATTTCAATTTGAACTGGCATATTTCCCCTTGCCCCGATCCAATCCGACTGAGATTCCCGTCGAAAAAAGCAGAGCATACCGCCGTAATCGGTCGGTGGAACCATCAGCATAATAACTTCTACGTCGGTAGTTTCAAGCGTAAACAAACCTTCCCACTCATCAGGAAAGTCGAGCGTTGCGCCGAGTACGCCTGAGTACCAGCAAGTGTCGTCAATTTGGCGCAAATCGGAGTTGTTTGAAGGCGTTTCCGTATCAAGCGTTCCGTATTCCGTCTGCGGGGCGGATATGGTAGTTGCAGGGAGAGTATCTACGGCAGGAAGACTATTGCACGCCGCGCAATACGTTACAAGTATGGCGATGAGTATCTGTAGTAATAATTTTTTCATTTTCATAAATCACATAGTCTTTTATTAGTAACAAACGGGCGGCGACGCTTGTCGCCGCCCGTTTGTATATACAAGCCATCTATTGTCTATCTCTAATCGTCTTGTGAATCCGTAAATACAAAATACTCAACGCTGTGTGCGCTGAACGATGCATCCGAGGTGTACGTGAGCGCCTTTTTGTCATGCGTATGAGCGGAGTATTTGCGATCAACTGTGTCATTTTGCACGCACATTACAACATGGTACCGTCCACCATCGCTGTTTTTGAGGAATATGACACCTCCTGCATTGCAGTTGGCGAAACTCGACGTGCTCCAATACTCTTTGTACGTATTAAAAAATGTGTACATATGCTCACAATTTTCCCAAGCGGCGGAGCATCCATACTGACTTGCGAACCAATGATAAGCGTCGCTGACGCTTGTATCCGTCTTTGGTATACCGCCCGCAAAAATTGCCTGAGAAACGTAGTTCGCGCAATCATTGCCGTTTGCGGGATAAAGAGGTGCCGTTGCGTTCGGATTATTCGAAGTGCGCCATTTTGTTGTATCTTTCGTAGCGCCTGTGGGGTTACTCGTCCACGCATTCGCATAATCGCGTGCCGTGACGCGGTGATACACCGGCGTCGTCGCCACACTTACCACGGCAGATGTAGCATTCAGTTGCCGCGTCACTTCAGATTGCGCGACGGACAAGATTTCCTCGTACTGAGCAACACCATTTGCCCGCATTTCCTCATCTGACTGAGGTTTCAATAATTCCGCATCATAGTTACTGCCGTCGTACGCCACCGCATACACATTCATCAGCATATTATCCGCGTCAAAAAATGCGCGAAATTCAAGCAAAATGGCATTGTCTGCACCTATGTATTCTGTCTCCAAATTCTCCACAATCTCTACCGCCATAAGTGCGGTTTTCTGCTGTGTCAGCGCAAGCGCCCGTTGGCTGGAGCTAATCAGTTCGGCAGATAAGCCCACACTCGAAAATGCAGCCGTTTCTGCGTTTTGCTCAGCAATATCTACCAATTCTGCTATTAGCTCTTGCGCTGAAAATTTCGTGTCAACTATGCCTATCTCTCCGGCGAGCCCTTGCACATGCGGGAGTTGTGCCGCGCAGATTCGTACGCAAGCACACCATCAATTTCGACTGTAAAATCGACGCTGTAGCCACCCGTTGCACTTTGTTGGATATGCTTGTTTATGGCGGACACAGAGTTGATATCATAGTGTTCTGCCCAAGCATCCACATTCTCTTGTATTGCGGACAGCAGCACTTCATCACTTGGCATTTCCGGAACGAGTGTGGCTGATGCGCCGTTAGCATCGACTGCGAAAACGGTTCCCGATACGATGATGGTTGCGCATAAGATTACGCAGACAACTGCGCCGATAAATTTTTTGATATTCATTTTGGGACTCCTAATATTCATATAATTTTATGTTTTGCGAGTAGTGTTTTTTGATTATTTAGTTATAAGTTTTCTCGCAGTAATTCGAGACAGCTTCCGCCGTTCCGGCGGTGTTGGTTACGGTCGCCGATACGTACAGGCGGTAGGTTTTGCCTTGCGTCGCGCTCGTCGAATTCGAGAACGTCAGCGTCTTGCCGGTCACAGACACCGATGACCAAGTATGTACGGTGCTGTACGTGCCGTCACTGTCTTTCACTCGCAGCGAGAACGTTGCCGAAATGCTTTCGGCGTTCGACTTGCCGTTTATAATGCAGGACGCGTTCGCGTTGCCGCCGGAAAAACTCAGCGCCAAGGTGATTGTCTGCGTGTTATCCCATCTCAGCACGGCGCCCGTCGTTTCGCCCGTAGCCGACGCGCCGACAGTGCCGCATACGCCGACCGCCATAACAACGGCGAGGAGTGCGCTAATGATCCGCTTTTTCACGATATTCCATCTCCTTTCATACACGGCGGGGCCGAAGCTTCCGCGGGCTTTGCCCGTTTTTGATCCTTGCCGCCGCTTTATGCTCGCCCCGCCGGGGCGCGGGCGGTTGTCCGAGTTTTTTGCTGACCGCCTCTTAAATGTCCCTTCATATACTAAAACGTTTCGGAAAGAGCAAAACCCTACAAGGGCTAAAAAATATTTTTTTGTTTTTGAAAAAACCTTGAAATCGCAAGGATTATTTTTTTATTGATTGCGCGACCGCCATCAGCGTATCCGCGGAAATTTGCGAGTGCAGCTCAAACATCACGCCGTCACGCAGCCAGACGATGGCGTTGTCGGACAACTCGTCCGTACTCATAAATATATGATATTCCACACCGCCGACCGTTACGGTGTCGTATTGGATATCGTCGTTATTGACCGCCGTCGCTGAATCCGCTGAGTATGTCAGCGTGAAGCCGTCGCCCGCGGCGTTCGCGTAGACCGTCTGCGTAATATCGCCGACGACCATTGTTTCCTGCTCCGCGAAACCCGCCGGCAGAAATTCAGGCCGCCATATATCCGGCGAAATATTCTCATTACTGTCCTCACCGATATCTTCCGAGGAAAATCTCGTGAACCTGTCAAACCACTGCGCTATCGTCGTCGCTACGGCCGCACGGACCGGCTGAGAGGTCAGCAGCAGACCGAAAGAGAGTGCGACGACAACCGCGACGACCGCCGCCGCCGCGCGCAAATATCCCGCCGCGGTTTTTGCGCGGGCGCTGTAAAACACCTGCGGCGGCTTTATCCGCATCCGCTTGCGCCGGAACAGTCGTTCCATTCGCGCGTTGTGCCTGTCCGAGAAGGTATACGTCTTCCGCAATTCCTCGTCGGGCGGGATTTGCGCCAGCTCTTGTTCAAAGCTTTCGATAACCGCTTTCCTCAGCAGTTCCTCAAACGCTTCGTCTGTGATTTCCATAACCTTACTCGCCTTTCGCGGCGGGAGGCGTCTTTTTTGTCGGCGCCTGCTCGCGTATTTTTTGCTTTGCCCGCGCTATGCGGACTTCTACGGTCTTCTCTTTAATACCCAGCGTTTCGGCGATCTCCGTGTACGACAGCTTTTGTACGTATTTCATCAGCAATATCTGACGGCTGATATCGTCGAGAGCTTCGAGATACTCCGTCATACGCCCAAGACTGAGCTCGCCGAGAGCCAGCGCCTCCGTATTCGCACTTTTGTCCGCGGGAAGCTCATCCATCTCGTCGGTCGATATGAGCTCCGCGCGTCCGTTTTTCCTGAGAATATCGATGCATTTCCCTTTTACGATCACGGCTATCACCCTGAAAAATTCCTCCGGCGGCAACGACTGATATTTTTCCCGGTGTACGATGACCGCCGCGAACGCGTCGTGCAGCGCGTCCTCGGCGAGCGCTTGGTCTCCGAGTATGCGCGACGCCAAATGCAGACATTTCAGGCGAACCTCCTCGTACCGCTCCGCGATAATATCATCTTCAGCCTTGTCGCCAAGCGCTAATGTGTGGAATACGAACATTTTCTCTCTCTCAAATCGATTCGCGCCTTGCCGGCCGTGAGGCGCGAATCAACTCCTTCATATGTAATAACGTTTGAAATCGGCGAAAACCCTACAGGCGAAAAATTTTTTTGCCGGTGTTTCTGTTTAGCCTATTATACCGCATTCGGCGGGAAAAGTAAAAACATTTTATTCGGGTGGGGTTTTTATGAAAACAGTCCTTGACAATATAGTCCGAACGAACTGAAAATGACCGCCCATAAAATAAAATTGGGGCTATGTTCGCGACGGCGGCGCGGCATACGATGAACTGTCGGCGGCGGCCGAGCGCGCAAATTCCATCGCGCGCTTGTGTCCGACGCAGCCGAACACGCGTATAATAAATTACGCGCTTGCACGCGAGTGTTCGTTTCTATCACGTGCTGTGCGCGAGCACCCGTATAGGGCGCAAAGGAGTGATATCGCTTGAAAAATTCAAAAAAACTTCCGCCGAACCTGATGCAGAGCGGCAATCCGCCCGGCTGCGACGAACCGATGAACCGCTATGAAATGAACCCCGTATGCCCGCCCGATCCCTGCCCGCCGGATCCGGACTGCGTGAAAGTATACGCCGTCGGACCGCGCGGACCGCAGGGCCCTCCGGGCGCGACCGGCTCACCCGGCCCGTCAGGGCCTCAGGGAATTCCGGGAAATACCGGCCCCACGGGACCGCAAGGCCCCGCCGGAATAACCGGCAGCGCCGGCGCGCCCGGCGCGCCGGGACGCGCCGGCGCAAGCGTCGCGCTTCTGGGCGCATACAACACGCTCGCGGAGCTTCAGGCGGCGCACCCGACGGGCAGTCCCGGCGACGCTTATCTTGTAAACGGCACAATGTATGTCTGGGACGCCGCGTCTTCGGCGTGGAAGCTCCTGGGCAGCCTCATCGGCCCGCAAGGCGTGCAGGGCGTTCAGGGAGTCGCCGGGTCTGCGGGCGCGGCGGGCGCCGTCGGGCCGCAGGGACCTCCGGGAAGCACGGGCGCGGCGGGTCCCGTCGGACCGCAAGGCCCTCCGGGAGCGCAGGGTCCCGCCGGACCGCAAGGCCCTCCGGGAACTCCGGGAGCGCAGGGACCGCAGGGAGTTGCCGGCGCCGCCGGCGCCCAAGGTCCCGCCGGAGCGAACGGCAGAGACGGCACCGGCGTCAATATCCTCGGTTCTTACGCAACACTGGCGGCGCTCATCGCCGCCCATCCCACGGGTACAGCCGGCGACGCATATCTCATCGGCGACAATCTTTACGTCTGGAGCACAACGTCGGGAACGGCCGCCTGGACAAACGTCGGCACCGTCAGAGGCCCGCAAGGGCAGCGGGGCGTGCAAGGCCCCGCCGGGACCACCGGAACGCAAGGCTCTCAGGGCGCGAAGGGAGACACCGGAACGCAAGGCCCGGTCGGCGCGCAGGGACAAAAAGGAGATCCCGGCCCCAAGGGCGACACGGGCGCCGCAGGCCCTCGCGGACTTCAGGGCGTCTCCGGGCCCACGGGAGCGATCGGAGCTGCGGGGCCGCAAGGCGTGCAGGGACTTCAAGGAGCGCCCGGAGCGCCCGGAAGCGACGGCACAAGCGTCACGTTAAAAGGCAGCTACAACACGTTTGAAGACCTCGAAGCCGCCCATCCCACGGGAGCAGCCGGCGACGCTTACCTCGTCGGCGGGGGACTATATATCTGGGACGCCA
>JAISAA010000310.1 GCA_031266955.1 Oscillospiraceae bacterium
ATAAGCGCCGCCGAGAGAGAGACTATCACAAGCGAAATGTTTTTTATCGTATTTTGCAGGCCGATGAGTATAGCGCCCTGCTCTTTATCGGTCTCGCTGACGAAAATTCCTCCCGTGACCGCGCCGCCCCGCGTGACGGGCAGGCACGCTCTGGCCGAAAACGCGCCGTTTTTGAAGCTCAGGCTGTAAACGTCAAACCCCTCGAGCACGCGCGGGCCGTACTCCGCGACGAATTCCGCTTCGTCCCCGCCGCCGTCCGTCAATTCATACAGGACGGCGCCGCGGGCGTCCGTAATCCTGATATGCGAGAGGCCGGATATATCCAGGCGCGATATCACCTGCTCGGCGGAGTCTATCGTCAGCCGCTCGATATCGCGCAGCGCCGTTTCGAGCATAGCCGCCTGACTTTTCACGAACGTCTGCTTCGACTTGAAGATCATATCGCGCGACACGGTGAGGAAATACGTGTTCATCAAAACCAGCACGACGGCTATCATCACAGAATACGACAGCGTAAATTTTGTTTTCAGGCTGCTAAAAAGGCTCACGCCGTTTTTCTTGTCAGCGCCGCCGCGCTTTACTTCTGTACTCATTTTTCATCCGCCGGGCGGGGGCGCGCGTAATAGCCGGCGCGCCATTTCGTCAGGATCAGAGCCGGCTCCGCCGGCGTTATCTCCAGCTTTTCGCGCAATCGCCTGATGTGAACGTCCACCGTGCGCTCGTCGCCGAGATAGTCCCGGGACCAGACGAGGTCCAATAAGCGGTCCCGGCTGTAGACGCGCCCGGGGTTTTTCGCCAAAAGCTCTATCAGGTCAAATTCCTTCGCCGTGAGCTCAACGTGCTCGTCAAAGCGCGTCGCGCGGCGCTCCTCCGGATACACGGCGACGTGCCCGAGCCGTATAGCCTCGCTGCCCGGCGGCGGCGCCGTTATCGCGGAGCGGCGCAGAAGCGCGCGGATACGAGCCTTCAGCACCAGAATGTTGAACGGCTTCGTTATATACTCGTCCGCGCCGTACTCAAAGCCCATTATTTTATCGGTGTCCTCGCTGCGCGCCGTCAGCATCATTATCGGCACCGTCGAAAATTCGCGTATTTGCATACAGGCATCTAAGCCGCCGAGCCGGGGCATCATAACGTCGAGGATTATAAGGTCGTAGCCCCCCGTGCGCGCGGCGGCGACGGCCTCCTCCCCGTCGTAGCCGGTATCCACCTGATACCCCTCGTTCTCCAAGTTGAATTTTATCCCCTTGACGAGCTTTATTTCGTCGTCAACCACAAGTATTTTCATAAAGACCTCTTTTCAAATCCGCTTAATCCACGGTTATCATGGGCTCTATCGCCTCAAACCGCTTGTCGCCGATGCCGGAGACGTTTTTCAGCGTCGCCGCCCGTTTCAGCGGGCCGTTGCTCTGTATGTACTCGTAAATGCGCGCCGCTATCGCGGGGCCGACTCCGGGCAGCTCCTGAAGCTCCTCCTGCGTCGCGAGATTTATGCGCAGCCGCCCCTGCTCGTCGTGATGAGCGTCTGATTCGGGCACGGCTTGCGAGCCGGACGAGGCGGGCGTCTCCGCCGCCGAGCTTTCCGACGGAGACTGCCGCGCAATTGCGGGCGCGGAGCTCGCGGGCGCGGGAGACGCAACGTCCGATACCGCAGCCGGCGTCGTGACGCCGGACGGCACGGCGCGCCGCCCGAGGAAGTACCCCATCGCAAAGCTTACGAACACGGCGGTTATTATCGCCGCCGCCATTTCTACCTTTCTGCTTTTCAAATAAACTCACCATCCATATTCCACTTGCCATAATTCCGCTTGCAAAAATTCAGCTTGCGAACACCGCGCGCTCTGTGCTATCATTAGCCTATAATGCAGAGCGGCATATAATTATATAGAGCGAGGCGCGGCTTCGCTCTATATAATATCACAGCTTTCGGGAGATTGGTATGAAAAAATTAAAATCGGCTGTGCTTTTGTCTTTGGCGGCGGCGTTTATCGCGGGTTCCGTCCAAATTCGGGCGCGGGCCGCCGAGCCGTCGCCGCCTCCGGATTTTCTCGCGGAGTCGGCTTTCCTCGCGGAAGCGGACTCCGGGGACGCGCTTTTTGAGAAAAACGCCGGCGTGCGCCGCGGCCCGGACGCGCTCGTGAAGCTTATGACGATACTGCTCGCGGCGGAGGCCGTCGAGCGGGGCGATATTTCCCGTTCAGAGCTCGTCACCGCCTCAGACGGCGCCGTTTCCGGCATAAAAAGCGGCGGCGGCGCGTCCGTTTCAGCCGGCGAGGCGGCGCCTTTTATAGATTGGCTGTATCTCGCGTACACGGGCGGGTCAGACGCCGCGTGCAATGTAATAGCCGAGCGCGTGAGCGGGACGGTCCCGGAATTCATCGCCTCGATGAACGCCCGCGCCGCGCAGCTCGGCTGCTCCGACACGAGCTTCACAAACGCCCACGGCGCTTTGGACGACGCGCAATATTCAACGGCGCGTGATATCTCTATAATAGCGCGTCAGGCGTCAAAAAGCGCGCTGTTCACGGAAATCGCCTCCGCGCCGTCGTACACCACGTCGGAAACGAACGTATCCCCGCCCCGCAAGCTCGCCAGCGCCAATTACACGCAGGTCGAGACCCGCCAGCGCTATTATTACAAATACGTCGTTTTCGGCCGCGCGTCCTCGACGTATGAAAACGGCTACGCCTGCGTCGAGTTCGCCGAGCGCGAGGAGTTTTCCTGCGTCGCCGTCGTCCTCGGCGCGCGCGCCGTTATCCTGGAGGACGAATCGACGGAGCTGCAAAACCTCACGGAGGCGCGGCGCCTGTTTGAATGGGGCTATGAAAACTATTCCCGCCGCGCCGTGCTGTCGTCGCATGAGCTTGTCGCGCGGGCCGAGATCGCCTTCGGCGACGGCGCGGACTTTGTGAATTTACGTCCCGACCGCGACGTCTCGCTCATATTGCCCGTCGGTCTCGGCGAGGACGAAATAGTCCGCGAGACGAAAATATATTCCGAGGAAGCGGGCGGGCCGCTCTCCGCGCCGGTGAGCGCCGGGGACGAGCTCGGCGAGATAACGGTGTCCCGCGGCGGAAAGCTCCTCGCGAGCGCGAAGCTCGTCGCCGATTCCTCCGTCGCCCTGCTGCGCGCGAAATATATGAAAAGCCTCGTCACGGAGGCCGCGCGCGGGCGCTGGGCGAAAATTATCATCGCGGCGGCGGCCATAGTCTTTTTCGCTTACGCCGTGATCGTCGTCAGGTATAATATCATACGCGCGCGGCGCGTAAAGCGCGCGAACGCCGCGAAGCAGCGCATAATCGACGAACGGCGCGGGCGCGGCAAATGACCGCGCCCGTCGATAAAACTATTCGGGAAACCGAACAGGAGGATACAAAATTGAATTCAAAATTGACAGGTAAATTACCACGGGCGAAGGCGGAGAACCCGGCCGCCATAGCAAAATTTCTCGCCGCGGTAGAAGCCGAACGCCACGAGCTGCACAGCCTTATGCTCGTGCAGGGCGGCGCGGTGCGCTATGAAGCCTGGTGGGCGCCTTACGCGCCGGAGCTCAGGCACAAGCTGTATTCGCTGAGCAAAAGCTTCGTATCGCTCGCCGTCGGCATAGCAATCGACGAGGGGCTGTTGTCGCTCGACACGCTTATCGCAGATATTTTTACCGCGGAGCTCGAAAAGCTCGGCGGCGCGGTCCCGGAACGCGCGAAGCGAATGACCGTGCGGCATCTGCTGACGATGATGACGGGGCAGACCGCGGAAAATTGGCAGACAGCCGATAAGCCGCTCAATAATATCGAGGGCTTTCTCACCGCCGATATTCCGAACGAGCCGGGGACGTCATTCTTTTACAACACCCTCGCGACGTATATGCTGTCCGCGGCGATAACGCGGCTCACGGGACTGACGCTTGAACGCTGGCTCGCGCCGCGGCTGTTTGAGCCTATGGAGCTCGACGCCTACTGGGAGGACGACCCGCGCACGGGCGTGTCTCTCGGCGGCGTGGGGCTGAATCTGACGACGGAGGCTCTCGCAAAGCTGGGAGAGCTTTTGCTGCGGCGCGGCGAGTGGAACGGCAAAAGCCTCGTCCCCGGATGGTATATCGACGAGGCGACCGGCAAGAGGGTTGACAGCGTACACGTCGAGCACGCGGCGGAATGGGAATCCGGCTACGGCTATCAGTTCTGGCGGTGCCCGCCGGAGGGCGTGTTCCGCGCCGACGGGGCTTTCGGGCAGTTTGTAGTCGTCGAACCGAGCGCGGAGACCGTCGTCGCGATAACTGGCAACGTCGATATGGGCGGCGTAATGCGCCTGATCTGGCGTCTGCTTGAGGATTTGAAAACTCCGAGCCCGGACGCTGTGCCTCCCCCCGCGCCGCGCGGCTATCTCACGACCGAAACGGACGCGTATCCCGGCTTCCGCGCCGAGTACGACGTCACGCTTACGGGCTTTTCCCGCTATGCCTTCACCCGTGTCTCCTTCGATTTTTCCGTACCGGGCGAATGCCTGTTTATCGCGTATGACGGCGAGCGCGCGGAGCTGTCGCTGCTGCTGCGCCGGGGGGAGTGGACGCGCACGGCGGCGGCGTATATATCCGATTATATGTTCGGCGCGACGGGAGGAAGCTTCGGGCGGGCATACGTCTGCGGGGAATGGCGGGGCGGCGGCTTTACCGTAAAGCTGTGGTTCTGCGAGACGCCGAGCCGCGACGAATGGCGCTTTGATTTCAGCGGCGGCGGCGATGCCGTCGAGATAAGCTACAGCGGATTTACGCCGGAGACGCGGTTTTCCCCGTGCGGCAAGGGAGTTCGGAAAGCACAGGCCTCCGAAAACGCCCGCGTACAAAATATCTCGTAAAATGAAAAAACATATTTACAAGTCGCTCCATATATGGTAGTATGATCCCAGACGCCGCAAGGCTTGAAGCCAAACAGCCCATGTAACATTTTATCAAAAATGTTACATGG
>JAISAA010000311.1 GCA_031266955.1 Oscillospiraceae bacterium
ATTGACTGCCGCCGCTCGCGGTAGTAGTCCGTGAACAGTATGCCGTAGTCGATGGTCGCGCCCATAAGTATACTCTGTACGATGAGCAGTGCGAGGTAGTAAATGCCGTAACCCTGCAAACCAATCACAGAGACCGTGATGTACACGCCGCACTGCACAAGCAAAACTAACAGCGCGGGAATGATCGCGTTGCGAAACGTCACTAACACCACAAGAAATATGGATATAGCGGTCAGCAGCGTTATCAGTGTCATTTCGCCGCCGAACCGCTGCTGCATTTCGTAATTCATCGCGCTGCTGCCTATCAGGTAATATTCGCCCGCCGTATCGGCATCCGCTTCCGCGATGAGTTTGCTCAGAAACACCGTTGTTTCGTCCGACTCGTCCGGCAGGGTTGCGGTGATGATTAGCCTCGAGTAGTTTTCTCCTTTGAGCTGCGAAACGCCCTCGTCCAAGTCGGCTTTCATATCGTCAATGTTGGCGCGGAACGCGTCGCCGAGCACGGCGTCAAAGCGCGGGTCGCCTACGATATCGGACGACAGAAAATCAAACAGCGTCCGAATGGACAGCGTCCACGCCGGGTCGCTGTCGCGGAGTCCGGCGTAGTAGAGGTACATCAACTCTATCATATTGCCGTCTAAATCGTCGCTTAACCCTCCGAGCAGTATGGTCATTTCGCTTGCCGAGTATTCACTGCCGCCTACAACCGCGCTAATTAGCGTTTGCGCCGCGCGCAAGTCTTCTGAAGCGCCGGCGTCGAACCCGGCCGCAAAGTCCGCGTTGGTCAAAACGTCGCCGACGACGAAATCCACGAATTGTTGGACGGACAGCCCCTGACCGCCGGCATCGCTGCGCATACCAGCATAAAGCATATACAGCCCGTTGACTTGTTCCAAATCCATATCGAAAAACGCGGCGAGCTCGGGGGCGGCCATCGGCGCGGTGAGCGCGTCCGCGTCCGCGAATTTCAGGAGTTGGCCGGCGTTATCGCGTATGTCGTCGTCAACGTACTCCGCAAAATTCTCATTGGCGAGAACATCATCGGCCAGAAAGCGCAGGAAATCGCCCGCAGCAATGGATGGCAGCTCGCCGTTCCTGTAATGATCGTAATACAGGATATGCAGCATGGTCGCGTCTATATCGACGCCGATATCCGCGTCGTCCATATCGGTCAGAGCATCCGCGAGCTCGCTCGCGCCGTATTCTTTGCCGAGCGTGTTGGAGTAGTTCACCGCGCTCTTGACAGCGGGGTCATCCTCGAGCGCTTCCGCAATGGCGGTCACGGCTCTGTCATCCGCGTTGCCGTAGAGCAGGACCATAGTGTTCACGGGCGGGAAGATGTCCGCGATAGGGTCGTTTGTGAGCAGGGTGTACGCCATTTTCGTGCTGCCCTGCATAATGAAAGACCCGATAAACAACACGGCGAACAGCGCGGCGAAAGCGTAACGCGCGCGGTAGCTGAACGCGGCGAGGCCCGCCGTGGGTATGCGCAGCTCTTTCTTTGCCGTTTTTTTGATGGCCTTGCCGGACAGCAGGATCAAGCCCGGCAGTATGGTGAATATGCAGAGCAGGCTGATAAACACGCCCTTCGCCAGCACAATGCCGAGGTCGGAGCCGATCTTGAACCGCATGAACACAAGGCACAGCAGACCGACGATCGTCGTAACGGAGCTGCTCGCGATAGACGAAAACGCGTTTGTCAGCGCGCGTTTCATCGCGCCCGTTGCCTCGGCATCAACTGCCAATTCCTGACGGTAGCGGTTCATCAGCATTATGGAGTAGTCCATAGACAGCACCATTTGCAGTATTGCCGCAATGGAGAACGTGACGTTTGACACCTCGCCCTTGAAGTAGTTCGTGCCGAGGTTGATAACAATTGCGCAGCCTATCGCGATAAGGAACAGGAGCGGCTCGACCCACGAATTGCACATGGCGAACAGTATTGTCAACAGGATGGCAAACGCGAGCGCGACGATCCACAGCGGTATCTCGGCGGTCGCGGTATCGCCGTTCACCAGGTCCATATCGAACTCCGCGAAGTCCGCCCGAATTTGGCTTTCTATGGAGCGTTCCTCGGCGGAACCGTAGCCGTAGACCGTATGCGCCACGAACAGCGCGTACTCGCCCTCATTGTAAGTTCCGCTGTCCGCGTCATAGTCCACGCTGTCAACATATGGGATCTGCTCCAAGGCCTTCAGCGCTTCGGTTCTTTGCTCCGCGCCAAGGCCCCGGAACATCACGCGGACGGTCTGCGTGACTTTCACGTCCGGGAACTCCCGCTCCATGACGTCCAGCCCGATTTTCATAGACGAGTCGTCGGGCAGATATTTAGTCATATCGGTGTTGACGACCACCTTGGGTATCAGCGCCTCGCACACCGCCGTGACAGCCAACATCACGGCGAGAATGACAATGCGTTTGTTTACAACGAAGTCGGACAGCTTTTTCATTACAACCTCCTGAGAATTAAAAAATAAATCCCGCTTGAAATTTCAAACGGGATTTATTATAATGATACGCAGTGTTGCAAATCAAACGACTGTTTTTCTTGAATAGTTGCGGCTGACACAAAACCATAGGTTGTGTCGCGTTTGCGACAGATTTCCAAAATTAGTTGTATTCGGGAGTGCGCCAAATGGAAAATCAACGTGTCCGATTAAGTAAAGCGCTGCTGAAAGAGGCGCTGCTCACGCTCTTGCGGACAAAGCCCATAGAGAAAATCACAATTTACGACATCTGTGACATAGCGCAGATCAACCGCTCGACGTTCTACCGCTATTACGGCAGCCAGTACGAGCTGCTGACCGCCGTGGAAAACGACTTGTTCGCCGAAATTGAAAAACATCTGCGCGAGAGAGAACAGCCCGACCGCGACGGGTTGACGAAGGTAGCGGAGTTTTTGGAACAGGAGCGCGACAAATGCCGCGTACTCATCAACTCCGCGCCGGAGAAAGAGTTTTGCTCTAAGCTGTTCGCCCTGCCGACCGTCGTGTCAATGCTGAAAGACTACACGCCGTCAATATACACCGCAAAACAGGAGACATATATGCGCCTGTTTTTCTGCCAAGGCGGCTACGCCATTATCCGCGAGTGGCTCAACTCCGAAGACCGCGAGTCTCCGGGAGAGATTGCCGCGCTGATCGCGTCATTCGGCAAAAGACTGACGACGTGACCCGCGGCAAGAAAGCTCCCCGCGTTACTTTATTTGAATCAAAAATCCCGCCACTGCCTCATAGACCTCGTCAAAGCGCGCCGCGAGGCGCCTGTTTACTAATCCGATAACGCGGATATACTCCGCCGTTTCCGCGTCGTAGCGAACGCCGTCGCGCGAGACGTCGTTTGTCACGACGACGAAAAGCCCGCACTGCTCCGCGAGCGCGAGCGCGCCCGACACGATACGCTCCGCCGGGCCGGCGTCGCGTTTATCCAAATCCCCGCCGTCCCCGAACATCTCGTTCGCAACTAAATTCCCGATATCCTCAAGTAGCGCGGCGCCGCGCTCCGGCAAAATGAGGCCGCCAATATCCGTGTACCGCTCAACAGTCTCAAAGCCAAGCTCCCGGCGGGCCTCTCTGTGCTTCGCGATGCGCGCCTGCCCCTCGCCGCCGAACGGCATCATAGTCGCGATATAAAAGCGGCGGGGAAAGCCGGCGGCGGATACGATCCCCTCCGCAAGTCCGCTTTTCCCGGACGCCGAGCCGCCTATTACGAGTACATTTCTCATTGCGGCGTATATTCCTCAAGGCCAAGCTCGTCAAACGACGAGGAGCCTCGGTACACCGCGAGCGCCAAATCGAGCAGCGGCAGTACGGCCACGGCGCCCGTCCCCTCTCCAAGTCGCATTTCCGCGCAGAGCATGGGGCGCAATCCGAGCACATCAAGCACAGCCGCCCCCGCGGGCTCCCCGGAGATATGGCTCGCGAGCGCCGCGAAGGCGCACCGCGGGCAAAGGCGAACGGCGGTCAGCGCCGCGACGGAGCTGATAAAGCCGTCGATCAGCACTGGTATGCCGTACATCGCCCCGCCTATGAAAATCCCCGCCATACCGGCAATATCAAACCCGCCGAGCGCGGCGAGCGCGCCGAGCGGATCGCGTATACGCTCCGCGTGAAGCCGCAGAGCATCGTTTATGACCTCAATTTTTCGTTGCAGACCGGCGTCGGACAGTCCTGCGCCGCGTCCCGCTGTTTTTTCCGCCGGCAGACCAGTGAGCGCGGAGCATAGCGCGGCGGACGTCGTCGTGTTGCCGATGCCCATTTCGCCGGTCGCTAAAATGTCGTAGCCGCGGGACTTCATATCCCGCGCGAGCTCAATGCCGGCATTTACGCAAAACTCCGCCTGCTCTCTTGTCATAGCCGGCTCGCGGCGGAGATTTTCAGTGCCGTTCCCGGCGCGGAAGGATAGCATTCCGCCGAACGCGGGCGCGTCGTTCATACCCATATCCACCGGGTACACGTCAGTGCGGGCGGATGCCGCCATAAGACACACGGACGTGCGTTTTTTAGTCAAATTTTCGGCGACGAGCGTTGTGACCGACGAATCGGACTGAGTCACGCCCTCGGCCACGACGCCGTTGTCAGAGCACAGCACGAGCGCCGCGCGGCGGTCGATGCGCACGTCCGGCGTACCTATGATAGCCGCAATACGTTCTACGGCGTCCTCAAGCAGTCCGAGCGAACCGAGCGGCTTTGCCACCGAGTTCCACCGCGCCCGCGCAAGCTCCCGCGCTTTTGAGTTTTCCTCCGGGATATCGGAGTTTATTTTTGAAAAATCCATTTTGACGAACAGGCCTTTCTGTTTTAACGGACGCGCCGCTTGATAGTGCCGCTTGACGACGGCGCTTTTGAGAGGTACAATGTACGGCATAATTCAAAGAGGTGTCACATATGAAAATAAAAAATCTGCATGTATCCACAGTAGCGGAGGACGCGCGCGATACGGCGCTCAAATACGGCCTCGGCCTTGAGATAGCGGAGTTTTGCACCGCGATGAATATGGACGGGGCGTTTCCCGAATGGGACGCAAAGGTTCGCGCGGAAATTGACGGGATAAAAAGCGTTACGTTTCACGCGCCGTTCAACGAGCTCTGCCCGGCGGCTATCGACCCGCTTGTGCTCAACGTCGCGAAACTGCGATACAGGCAAACCTTCAAGCTCGCGCCGAGCTATGGCGCAAAGCGTATCGTCGTCCACTCCGGCTACGTTCCGCTGATATATTTCAAAGAGTATTTTCACGAGCGGAGCGTCGCGTTCTGGCGTGAGCTGTTGCGGGAACTGCCGGAGGATTTCACGCTGTTGCTCGAAAACGTGATGGAGGATTCCCCCGAACTGCTCTCCGGCATCGTCCGCGAGATAGCGGATCCGCGCTTCCGCCTGTGCTTTGATATCGGGCACGCGAACACCATAGTTTCGGATACGCCGATGGATAAGTGGATAGACGTTACCGCGCCGTATATCGCGCACGTCCACATCCACAACAACTACAGGCAGTGGGACGACCACAATCCGCCGGGGGACGGTCTGATCGATATGCGATACGTTTTGGATCGGCTGACGTCGCTTTTGCCGGATTCCGCCACATACGCTATCGAATCGATAAAATCCGCGCCCGCCGCCGAATGGCTCGTCGAAAACGGATTTATTTAAGGCAAGATTTTTATAATAGGAGAGATCGATATAAAATACGAATGCCACGGGCACATAATGGCGGACGGGATAAGCTACGCCGCGGCGGCGGCGCGCCATGCCGCGGGCCCGGACGAGACGGCGGTGCGTGCGGCGCTTAGCGCGCTGCGGGAGCACGGCGTTAAGTTCTTCCGCGACGGCGGAGATAAATTCGGCGTATCCCTGCTCGCAAAAAAGCTTGCGCCGGAATACGGCATAGACTACCGTACGCCCGATTTCATAATACACCGCGCGGGATATTACGGAGAGCTTTACGGAAAAGCCTACGTCGATATTAAGCAAGCGCGCGAGCTCATCCTCGCCGCGAAGCGCCGGGGCGCGGATTTTATAAAAATAGCCGTTTCCGGTATGCTTGATTTCAGCACGGACGGAAGCGTCATCGGCGACGCGATAAGCCGTGACGAAACAGCGGAGCTTGTCCGCATATCGTCCGGAGAGGGCTTGCGCGTTATGGCGCACTGCAACGGCGCGGAAAACATCAAAAACGCGCTTGAAGCCGGGATAGCGAGCCTTGAGCACGGCTTTTGGATCGACCGCGAGGGCGCGGATATGCTCGCCGAAACGGGCGTGATATGGACTCCGACGCTCTCCCCTGTCGCAAATCTGTTAAACCCCGCGCGCGCCGCGCAACAGCGGAGCTTTTCGGAAAAGACTCTCCGCTCCGTCTTATCGCGCCATGGCGAGATGTTAGACTACGCCAGCGCAAAAGGCGCGCTGATAGCCTCCGGCAGCGACTCCGGAGCGCATGGCGTCCCGCACGGGCTCGGCGCCTCCGACGAATTGAGGCTGCTCACAGCGCTCGGGATCGATCCGTCGGAGGCAAATGCCCGCATCGCCGAAATATTCCGCCGGGAGGCCTGAGAACTGAGAATTGGGCGCGGGGCTCAGTGCGAGGGATGCTTTTTCGCGAAGCTTTTGATGGCGTCAAAGCTCTCGACGCTCAAAACGTGCTCCATTTTACACGCGTCGCGCGCGGCGTCGGCCTCGTCCACGCCGAGGGATGTAAGCCAGTCGGTAAGAAATACGTGCCGCTCGTACATACGCTCGGCGATCTCGCGCCCGCTCGGTGTCAGCAAAACGTGCATGGACGGGCCGAATTGGACGTAGCCGCCCATACGCAGATTTTTCATCGCGATAGAAACGCTGGGCTTGGAAAAGTGCATTTCGTTCGCGATGTCCACGGAGCGCACGGGGTCGCCGGTGAGCCCGAGGACGAGGATGGTTTCGAGATAGTTTTCAGCGGATTCTTGGATTTTCATAGTTGTGCTTCCTTTCTTTTGTATGCGCGCTCAATACACGCGCTCATAGAGTGCGATGCCGCCCTGCTTGCCGCTTCCGAATTTGCCGAGCTCGGGGATGATGCGCGTGAAATGCTCGGCCTTCATATGCGCGTCAAGCGACGCCTGATCCTCCCACTCCTCGATGACGGCGAAGTGCAGCGGATCCGAAAGGTCCCGCGCGAGCTGGTAGCTGACGCACCCCTTGTCCAGCTCGTTGGTTTTCTCGACGAGCTCTTTGACGGCGGCGAGGTATTCCTCCACCGCGTCCTCCCTGACGTAATTTCCCGCGACGACTCTGATAGACATAAGCTTGTTCCTCCAATAATTTATATAAATTTGTCAATAAGCGTTTTTTGTGTCACTCGTACTTGTCGAAGGACGCGACCTCGGCGAGTGTTTTGCGCGGGCGCGCCTCCGGCGTTTCGGCTGGATAGCCTATCGGCGTGACGGCGACGACCTCGACGTTATCCGGTATGCCGAGCGCGCTTTTTACGATATCCGCGCGGAATCTTCCGAGCCAGCACGTGCCGAGGCCGAGCTCATATGCCCGCAGGAGCATAGACGAAAACGCGATAGAGGTATCGATCGGCGCCGTGCGCTCCCCGCAGAGCATCGTGTAATCCGCGGTAGCGCAGGCGACTATCGCCGCGGGCGCTTCCTCAACGCTGCGCTGCCCCTCCGACGCCTCCAAAAGCAGTTTAAGCTTCTCCGGGTCGCGGACGAGGATGAATTTCCATTGCTGCTGATTCTTTGCGGACGGGGAAAGCCGCCCGGCTTCCAGCACCGCGAGCAGCTTTTCCTCCTCGACTGTCTTCGGCAAATAGCTTCGCACGCTACGCCTTTCTTTTATCGCTTGTTCTACGGTCATAATTAGCGCCTCCTGTTTTTTCTTGCAGTATAGCACAAAGGCCGTGCGTGCGCAATAGAATATTATATATTTTTCTCAACACGCAAAAAAACAGCTTCGGGGGATAACGCGATGGCCTCAAACGCGAAATTTTACTTCAAGCCCGGCGAGGGCTCTCACATAGAGACAAAGGTGACTCTGCGCGCGGAGGCGCATCCGGCTATATGCGGGACGGTGACGTCCGACGGAGGCTTGCCGGAGCCGGACGCGCTCGTACTGCTGCTGCGCGCCGGAGACAGAAGCTTCATCGACAGGCAGTTTACGGACGAGGACGGGCAATTCCTGTTCGGCCCTCTCGAACCGGGCGAGCTGTATCTCGTGAAAATACATAAGGCCGGCACGACAGTGCGCGAGTTAGAGAATTAGCGAAGAAGTGCGTACCAAATAAATCTTAACAAAACATTCAGAAATTTGTAACAGTATAGCTACATTCAAGAGTTATTATATAAGCATCGGAGGTGGACGCGGCGACGCGTCGCACCGCGATCATTTTCCTTCCCTCTCTTTTTACGGGAGCCCGCCGGAGCGGCGGGCTCATTTTTTTTTGCTTTTTTTCGCCGCCTCGCCGCCGTCCCGTTATTTTACGCAGCTTTTACCCCGCCGCGAATGCGGATTTTACACGCGGCGTTTATATTTAACTTAAAGCCAGCCCGCGCCATAGGCGCGTAATTGTTATCAGCGCCCGAACGGGCGCGCCGGCGGGCTGTGAAAAATATTTTTAATGTAAAAGGGGAAAAATCATGCGTCATCTGAAAAAACTGCTCTCAGCCATTCTCGCGTCCGCGGCCCTGCTCGCGGCGGCGGCCTGCGGCGGAAATCCGGCCTCGCCGCCTTCCGGCTCCGTGAACCCTTCCTCCGCGCCGTCACAAACGCCCGGCGGGACGGAAACACCCGTATCCACACCGTCATATCTCGACACAGTCTCGGAGCTCATCATCTGCTATCTGCCGGGCGAGAGCAGCGATGAATACGTCGAAAGCCGCAGCTTTTTGCAGGATGAGCTCGGCGCGTACCTCGGCGTAAAGATCACGGAGATAAACGCCGCCGACTACAACGCCGTCGTCGAGGCTATGCGCACGAAGAAGGCGGACATCGCTTCATACGGGCCCGTTTCTTACGTACAGGCGCACGACCGCTCAAACGCCGAGGCGCTGGTGATCGCCGCGCCGAACAGCGACAAGTCTCAAACGGGCTACACATCCTTGATAATAGTCAAGCCGGGCAGCCCTATCAAAACACTCGCCGACGTCGAGGGAAAATCCTTCGCTTACGTAGACCCCTCGTCCACCTCCGGGAACTA
>JAISAA010000083.1 GCA_031266955.1 Oscillospiraceae bacterium
CGAATTCACGGATATGATCATCACACAGCGCGGCTTCCAGGCGAACTCGCGCATAATCACGACGTCCGACACGCTGCTCGAAGAGCTTATCAATCTCAAGCGTTAAAGCGACGCGCGCCGCTGTGGACGTGCGTCCGCGGCGGCGCGCATAATTAAAAATCTCAGTATATTCAGAGAGGGGAGCAACGTATGATACAGGTAACGCGCATAAATAAAACCGACGTGTTTTTCGTCAACGAGGATCTGATAGAATTTATTGAGGAGACCCCCGACACGATAATATCCCTTTCCACCGACAAGAAGATACTTGTTATGGAGTCGGCGGACACGGTCATAGAGCGCATAAAAGAGGCGAAGCGCGGCGTTTGGCAGGGGCGCGAGGAACTGTTAAAGGGCTGAGTCCCCGGCGATCCCGCCGCGCCCCGAACGAAATCCCTCAATGAAAGGAATGGTCACAGCTTGGAAATAACGACTGTCCTCGGAATGATCCTCGGCTTCGCCTGTATTATAATCACGATACTTTGGCCCGGCGCGAAATTAGACGACTACATAGACGTAGCGTCCGTGTTTATCGTTGTCGGTGGCGTTATCGCGTCAACGATCGTCGCCTACCCGATGAAAACTCTGAAAAATCTTATGAAGGTCATGTCGGCGGCGTTCAAGGCCAAGAATATCGATCTGAACAAAGACATCGATATGATAATCGACGTGGCGAACGTCGCCCGCCGCGAAAGCATCCTCGCGATAGAGGACTCCGTGAAGGCTATGAACGACCCGTTTTTCCTGAAGGGCGCGATGCTCGTTATGGACGGCATCGACCCGGAGCTCGTCCGCGAGGTCATGGAGATGGAGCTGTCGTATATCAAGGATAGGCATTCCAGCTCTCAGGCGGTCATTCTCCAGATGTCGTCGTTCTCCCCGGCGTACGGTATGATAGGTACGCTTGTCGGGCTTATAAATATGCTCGGCAACCTGACCGATATGGATTCCCTCGGACCGAATATGGCGATAGCGCTCGTCACGACGTTTTACGGCGTCATCCTCGCCAACCTCATCTTCACGCCGATAGCGAAAAAGCTGAAAATGATGGGCGACGACGAGATATTGCGCAGCGAGCTCTTGCTCGAAGGCCTTTTGGCGATCCAGGCCGGCGAAAACCCGACGCTGATACGCGAGCGCCTTAACGCGTTCCTGCCCCATTCCAAGCTCAAAAAGCTAAAGGACGCATCCTCCGGCGGATAAGAACAGACGGGCGGGAAAATAACTCGGGAAAGGGCGGTGATACGTAATGGCGAGACGAAAACGAAGCGGCGGCGGAGACGACGGCGGCGAGGGCGCGAACTGGATGGATACTTACGGCGACCTCGTCACGCTTTTGCTCTGCTTCTTCGTTCTGCTTTTTTCATTTTCAAGCGTAAACGCCGAAAAGTGGGAGGCCCTCGTCGGCGCGCTCTCCGGCTCCGGCGTTCTGGACTCGGGCCCGCCGCTTCAGGCGCCGGACCTTGAAATACTCGACCCCACGCAGGTCAATCAGATGGACGAGGAGGAAAAGCAGCTCGCGGAGGCGAATATCGCGTCGCTGGCGAACAATATCGGGGCGTTTATCGAGGAAAACGGGCTCGCCGTCGATATGGCTGTGAACCTCGACGATTACACGGTCACGATGCACTTTTCCGACAATATCTTCTTCCGTTCCGGCGACGCGGAGCTGATGCCGGAGTCGATCCCGATACTCAACAGCATAATCGACCTGCTCGCCGACAGCCGGGAGCTGCTGTCCATGATAAACGTCGAGGGGCACACGGACAATATGCCGATACATACGGTGAAGTACCCCAGCAACTGGGAGCTTTCCACAGACCGCGCGGTAAATACGCTCCACTTCATCGCAGACTCCGGCAGATTCAATATGGATACGTTCTCCGTCGCCGGGTACGGCGAATACCACCCGATAGCGTCAAATTCGACGGCCGAGGGGCGCGCCGCGAACCGCCGCGTGGACTTTGTGATCGAAGCGAGGTCCCGGCCCGCCGAGGATTAAAACCGGCGAGACCCTGAGCAGTGAAAGGATAAGATGACAATGAAGAAGCTACTGCCTGTAATAATAGCGCTCGCGATAGTCGCCGCCGGCGCGCTTTACTTTTTCGTGATCCGGGGTATGGGCGGCGAAGAGCCCGCCGAAGCTCCGGTATCGAAGGCGAGCTACAATGCGGGCACGTTCACGACGAATATAAAGGGCTCGACGAGGTATCTTAAATGCACGGTCGTGTTCACGGTCGAGGACACAGACCCGGAGCGTATAATAGAGCGCTTCGCGGCCGAAGCTTCGCTTTTGCGCCAGACTGTGACGTTTGCGCTGTCAGGCCTTGAGGAATCGCAGCTTCGCGTCACGGACGACGATCAGGAGAACATCGACGCGGCGCGTCAGCACGTGATCGACGCCGTAAACGAGGCGTTCGGCATAAAAAGCGTGAAGGGCGCGCTCTTCACCGACTATGTGATTTCGTAAGGAGGATAGCGCCTTGTCCGACGAGATTTTGACCCCGGCGGAAATTAATGATATCATAGGAGCGCTTTCGCCCTCCGAAGCGCCCCCGGCAGGCGGGGAAAAGCGCCGGCGCGGAGAGGCCCGCCTCTACGACTTCCGCACGGCGGATCGCTTCCCGAAGGAGCAGATACGCACGCTGAATATAATATTCGAGACGTTTGCCCAGCTCTTTTCCACGCGTATGGCCGCGGTAGTCCGCGGCGGCGTGGATTGCGAGCTGCGCCGAGTTACGGAGACCGCTTTCAGCAGGTATCTGTCGGGGCTCGAGCCGCCTATGGTCATGGCCGTGTTCACGGCGCCGCCGATGGCGGGAAGCCAGCTTTTCACGCTTTCGCCGGAAACGTCGTATATGTTCATCAACCGGCTGTTTGGGGGGGCGCATCCCGGCAGCGCGCCGTCAAAGCAGTTCACGGAAATCGAGCTCGCGCTCATCCGCCGCATATTGCAGGATATATCGCGCGTTTATGAAAGCGCGTGGGAGAAGGTCATCCGTCTGGAGTGCCAGCTCGAAAAGCTCGAGACCTCGCCGCAGTTCGTGCAGATAGCGCAGGCGGGGGAATCCGTCGCCGCCGTCGAATTCGATATACGCATCGGCGACGAAACGGGCAGAATGTCCTTTTGCCTGCCCCATTCGGCGATAGAGCCCATCTCGAAGCATCTGAACACGCGGATGTGGTACGAGGCCGCCGCGGACGCCGAAAACCGGAGCGAGCACAGCGAGCAGCTCCGCTCCCGCCTGTACCGCACCCCGATCCCTCTGTCCGCGAGCTTTAACGAGACCGAAGCCTCCGTCGAGGACATCATAACGCTCCGCCTGGGCGACGTCATAGTGCTCAGCCACAAGACGAACGAGCCCGTCAACGTCTCCGTGGCGCACATCCCGAAATTTCTCGCCGATATCGGAGAACGCGAAAAACGCCGGGCGTTGCGTGTGACGGAGATACTGCGTACCGAACTTCCTGAAAATGAAGTCTTGGAAAGCGTCGAAAACAACGTCCTGAGCGCGAAGGCGTGAAGTAAGGCAAGAAATCTGAAACACAAAGTCTGAATAAGGAATGGTATTGGAAAAATGAACGACGAACAGGAATTTGAAGAAAAAAAGACCGAGGATTTTGAGGTCCTGCCGGAGTTGTCCGCGGAGCCGCCGCAGGATACGCAGCCCGGCGCTCCGGCCGACGCCGCCCCGCCGGACGAACCCGAGCATCCGGATGCCGGCGAGCTCCCCGAGGACACAGCGCCCGGCGAGCCGATTTTCGGCGAAAGCGCGCCGGAAGCGCCGCCCTACTCGGCCACGGAGCGCGCGCTGAATCTTGTGCGCGATATTCCGCTCTCCGTGAACGTAGAGCTCGGGCGGACAAGCAAAGAAATAAGCGAAATACTCGATTTCGGCTTCGGCACCGTCATAGTTCTCGACAAGCTCGCCGGCGACCCGGCGGAGGTTTTCGCGAACGGCAAGCTGATAGCGCGCGGCGAGGTCGTCGTGATAGACGAAAACTACGGCGTGCGCATAACCGAGATAGTACAGTCCTGAGAAAAAGGAGCCCCCGCAATGCCGATTAAAATCAGAGAAAGCCTGCCCGCGCAGGAAACGCTTGAAAACGAAAACATTTTCGTTATGACCGAGAACCGCGCGCTGCATCAGGACATCCGCCCCCTGCGCCTTTTGATACTGAACCTTATGCCGACAAAGATCGTCACGGAAACGCAGCTCCTGCGCAAGCTGTCGAACACCCCGCTGCAAATAGAGGTCGAGCTTATGCGGACGGCGTCCTACACGTCGAAAAACACGGACGCCGCCCATTTGCAATCGTTTTATACGACGTTTGACACGGTGCGGGCCCACTTTTTCGACGGTATGATAATAACGGGCGCGCCCGTGGAACTGCTGCCGTTCGAGCAAGTGGATTATTGGAGCGAGCTGTGCGAGATCATGAGCTGGAGCCGCCGCAACGTCCACTGCACGCTGCACATATGCTGGGGCGCGCAGGCGGCGCTGTATTATCATTACGGCGTCGGAAAACGTGAGCTTCCGAAAAAGCTGTCCGGCGTGTACCCGCACCGGATGTTAAAGCCCCATTCGCCGTTTTTCCGCGGGTTTGACGACGTGTTCACGGCGCCCCATTCGCGTTTTACGGAAGCGGCCGCGGAGGATATAGCGCGCTGTCCGGAGCTTGAGATACTCGCGGATTCCGCCGACGCCGGAGTGTTCGCGTTAAAATCGACAGACAGCCGCCGGTTTTTCATAATGGGGCATCCGGAATACGACGCGGACACGCTCGCTGAGGAATATTTCCGCGACGTAAAAGCCGGCCAGGCCCCCGAGCCGCCGGAGAATTACTTTGAAAACGACGATCCGTCGCGAGCACCCATCGTATCCTGGCGCAGTCACGCGCAGCTTTTGTACACGAACTGGCTGAACTATTACGTGTATCAGTCCACGCCGTTCGATATAGAAAAAATCGCGGACGAATCCCGCGGGGCCGGGCCCGGAGGCGCGCTCACAAACGGCGCGGGGATATAACTTAAATACGCGGACGTGGTGAAACTGGCATACACGCAGGATTTAGGTTCCTGTCCGAAAGGGTGCGGGTTCAAGTCCCGCCGTCCGTACCAAAAAGCCCGCCGTCGATCGATAAACCGGTTGACGGCGGGCTTGACTTTATGAAATAACAAGCGAAAAAGCCGAAGAATATTTAACTGTCAAAAAATTAGCCAGCGTCCGACAGCATCATAGTATAAGCATTATCAGAGGATGCGCATTTATATTCATCTTGCTCTTGCCGACGGCATTTTTTTGGTGTATAATCCACGTATTGCATAATAATGAAAGGAGCTATGAAAATGACGTACAAACCCAAGCTCACGGCGGCGCCGTTCGGCAGGCGCGATTCGCGGCATATGCTGATCTCGCGGGAGGGCGCGCTGTGGCTCTCCCTTGCCGCGGAGGGCGCGCCGTCGATGATCCCGACCGCGCCGCGCCCCGCCGGGCTGCTCGAGATCTCCGTTCTCGTCAAGGGGGTACCGACGCCGTATACATACTCGGCGACGGAATCCGTGGTGGAGCTCAAAGCGCCCGGAGGCGTCGCGCGGATCACGCACGATTGTGCTATGCGCGCCCTGCGCGTCGAGGCGGAGGGGATATCGCTCCGTTTTGACGGAAAAATCGCCGCCGGGGTGTCCTCGCTGAACACCGCGGACGGGCCCGTCATAAATATCGGCGGCGGGCGGTATGTGTTCGTATCCAAGAGGGGAAAGGTCAAATTCGACGATTCTTGGGTGCTCGCCTCGTTCGGCTCCGTGACGCCCGTCGTGGACGTAGAGCCCGTCGGCGGGATCATTGAGCTGACGATCTACGAGCTGCCGGGCGACACGGCGCTGCCCGCCGCTGCAAAGACGTTTGAGCAGTGCGCCGCCGACAATTCGGCGGAATATTCGGCGTTCGCGAAAAAGATAGTGCGGCTGCCCGAAAAATTCTCGAAATTGCGCGGCGACGTAACGTATTCCCTGTGGCTCAATTCCAAAAAGCTTGAAAACGGCAGATATTGCATCGCGGAGAACCGCTCGTCGTCCACGGCGGCAAGCGCTCACGGACAGGCGATAGCCTCGCTCGCGTTCCGAGATTTCGATACGGCGTTCGAGCTTTTGACGTCGCTGCCGGAGTCGTCCCCGCCGCTGCACGGCCTTGCCGTTATGCGGATGATCGACGACGGTATGTTGGACGGTGCGCCGGTCGCTAAGCTGCGAGAGTTGTATTTCGCGCTTGAAAAAACGGCAAAATGGTGGCGCGAGAATCGCACGCTGCCCGGCGCCGCGCTGAGCTATTACGCGTACAGATTTGAAACGGGGCATTGGAACCCCGCGTCGTTCACCGCCGGGGCGCCCGTGCTCGCGCCCGACTTAAACGCCTATCTTGTGCTGCTTTACGAGGCGCTCAGCCAATTCGCCGCGAATTTCGGCGACGCGGAAACATCCGACAAATACGCCGCCGCCGCCAAGGCAAGGCTTGACGCGATGCTTGATACGCTTTGGGATGGAGAGCGCTTTTTCGCCGTGAACGTCTATTCCGGCGAGCGCGAGATACCGAAGCTCTCGAAACCGGAGTCGTCGCGTTACGCCCCGCTCGGGCAGAGCGAGACTCCTGTCATTCTCGGCGAACGTCTGCCGAAGCACGTGCTGTCAAAGTTAGCGGAAACGGTGATCGAGGCCGGCGCACCCGAAACAAATCCGCGAAGCGGCCCCGATTTGGAATATCCGCTTCGTATAATAGCGCTCGCCGCAGCCGGTGAGCGCAAAAAAGCAAAGGCGCTTGCGCTCGGCGAGATAGAACGCGTCACGGCTGAGAACGTCGTCACAGACCCGATTTACGGCGCGGCGCTGCTCGCGCTCGCCGCGAAAGCGATATAGGAGGTATCTGAAATGTTCGGAACTTACGAAAAATTTGATTTGGTGCGCGCGCCCTACGCCCGCCGCGGCTCGGTGATCTATTTATATGAGGATTTTAATAAGCGCGGGCTGCTGCGCCTCGGTATGCACAAGTCCGGGGATATGATCTCCGGCACGGACTTTTTGTTCGACGTCGCGATGATCAAAAACGGCGCCGCCGTCCCCTACACGTATTTCGCCGACGCGGGAAGCCTGAAGCTCTCGAGCGGCGACGCTTACATAGAGTTCGCGATCACGGACCGCCGGCATCTGCGCGTCCGCGGACGCGGCGCGGGTGCGCGGCTTACGCTTATATCGACGAATCCGCTTCCGCCGGCGCAAAGTCCTGAAGCTGAGAACGGTTTTGAACCGACGCCCGGTCGCGCGCTGCGCGGGATATACTCAAAGCCCTCCGGCGGCGTCGAGGCCGATTTCGGCAAATACGGCAGGGTGTTCATAAAGGCGCTCGCCGGGGCGTTCCACTATGAAGCGCCGTACAGCGGATATCATTACGGCTCGCTCTCGTACAATTTCCTGCCCGACGTCGTAACGGGCGTATTCGACGCCGCGCTGCACGAATACGACGGCGAGGATATCTATCCCTATGGCAGGTACGAGCCCTTCGAGCAGCTCGTCGCGGACAACATCGCGGATTTCGAGAGCTTTAAGAGCAATTACAGCCCCGTCGCCCACGGCTATGAGGAGACGGCGAATTACGCCGTGTGGACGATCTGGAGCCACCGCGTCGATCCGCGCGGGTATATCAAGTCGCCCGTTATGATACTGCACCATCAATGGGCGATAGTCGCGGCGAGCTGGCAGCAAAGCTATAACGCGATGCCGATGCGACGCAACCTTAAAGAGGCGTGGCGGCAGATTTGCACGATGTTCGAGTATCAGGACGAGCGCACGGGGCGGCTGCCCGGTATGATAGCGTATTCGGGCGCGGTGGCCGGTTTGCAGCCGCCGTTCCAGGGCTTCGCGCTGGAATTTTTGCTCCGCAACGCCGGAGATGATTTCGTCCCGAGGGAGGAATGCAAAAAGATGTATCCCAAGTTCGCCAAATGGGTGAATTACTGGACGACCTACCGCGCGTCCAACCTCGGCGGCGACGTCACGGAGATTCAGAGCCCGCACGAATCCGGCTGGGACGACGCCTCAAACTTCAAGGACGGCTTTCCGGCGTCAGACCCGAACACGATGGCGTTTCTCGTGCTGCTTATGGAGTGCACGGCGCGCCTCGCCCGCGGCGCCGGTATGCGGAAGGAATCTATGGAATGGCTCGTCCGCGCGGATAGGATGACGAAAAAAATAGTGGACGACTTCTGGGACGGCGAAAAATTCGCGACGAATGTGAAAGGCCAGCCTGTAGATTCTATGAGCCTCGCCTGCTATCAGCCGATAATTCTCGGCAAACGGCTCCCGAAAAAAATCATAGATAAGGTCGCGGAGCGCCTGATGGCCCCCGGCGAATGGCTGACCGAAATCGGATTGGCTTCCGAGAGTATGAAATCTCCGCTTGTGACGTTCGGGATAAGCTTTGTGTGCGGCCGCGTCGTCGCCCCGCAGAATATGATAATCTCCGTGGGGCTGCAAGCCGCGGGCAAGCACAAGGAAGCGGCGGAGATAGCGCGGCGGTACTGCGACCAGGTCAAAAAAGAGGGCGTGATCCTCGGCTTCGCGCCATACGACCATTTCCCGCTGACCGGCGAGCCCGCGCCCGACCAGCCGCGCCCGTTCGCCACGGACGGCTGGCCGTGGAATTCGTGGAGCGCGAACTGCTTTATGACGATGGCGTCCAGCGTGCTAACGGAATAGCCGCGCGGAATTACAATGCGGCGCGCCGCGAAGCGTTTCCGCTTCGCGGCGCGCACCTTAAAAATGCGCTTGTATTTTACCGTGCGCCATATTATAATGTAAACGGTTATAGAATGCGATGTCGCGGCAAAGCCGCGTACCCAGTGCCCGCAGGCACGTTAAATGAAACATAATTTAATCGGCAAAGCCGATTAAATTTGCACACGCCGGTGTGATGGAATGGTAGACGTGAAGCACTCAAAATGCTTTGCCCATCGGGCGTGCCGGTTCGAGTCCGGCCACCGGCACCATAGCGAATTAACGCGGAAGATACAACGTCTTTTTTCGAAAGAAGGAAAATAGAGTGGCGAAAAATATTGCGGCAAATGTCAACGGCATAGATGTTTTTATTGAAACTTCTGAAACACTAATGTTGCCGATGGCCTCAAACGAGCCGTTAGAACGCGGTTTCGGAAACAATGTAAAAACTAAGGTTGAAGATTCTTTTGTCAAAGCCAAGCAGACGATATTTGGTATAGCAGAAGAGTTCGGAAAGGAACTGCGGATACGCCCGGATATGCCAGATGAAGTCAAGTTTGAATTCGCTTTTTCATTATCGTCAGAAGCGAATGCTTGGATTTTAACGTGCAGAAGCAGTTCGTCCATCAATGTCAAATTAAAATGGGCAATGAAGGAGGGGAAATAATGTCGAGGAAAGCTCTTGTTATCGGGATAAATGATTACACATCATGCCCGTTGCGCGGATGTGTTAACGATGCAACCGAAGTATTTAAGCTACTGCAGCATAACGCTGATGGCTCGCCCAATTTTGGCGTGAACTTGAATACGTCAATAAAAACGCGCTCTGAGTTAAGCACTGCCGTTTCACAATTGTTTTCGGGTACTGATGATATTGCCCTGCTTTATTTTTCTGGTCACGGATACATAAATGAGCTTGGCGGATTCATTGTTACACCCGACCATTCAAAATATGACGAGGGGGTTTCGATGAATGATATTTTGCAGTGGGCAAATAGATCAAAGTGCAAAAATAAAATAATAATCTTTGACTGCTGTCATGCAGGAGCAATGGGTACAGAACCCTCAAATATTACAGATGCTTCATCTATCGGTGCCGGGTTGACAGTGCTAACTGCATCGGGGCAACACGAATCCGCCATTGAGATAAACGGTCACGGGGTATTTACCAATTTACTACTGACAGCATTGGAGGGCGGTGCCGCCGATCTAAAAGGAGAGGTGTCGCCGGGTGGAATTTACGCTTACATAGATAAAGCATTAGCTGAATGGGAACAACGGCCGATGTTCAAAACAAATATTAGCTCGTTTGTTTCTTTGCGCTCTACCGATCCGCCAATTCCGCAGCAAGTAATTCGTTATATTGCAAACCTTTTCCCAAATAGAGATGATGAATACCAACTCAATCCATCGTATGAATTTACAAACACACCCGAAGGTCAGCCACAAAATCCTGTTGAACCTTATGCAACACCGGATCATGTGAGAATATTCAAAGAGTTGCAATTGCTGGAAAGGGTTGGCCTGATCGTTCCAGTCGGTGAGGAGCATATGTACTTTGCTGCTATGAATAAAAAATCCTGCAAGCTAACACCAATCGGCCAACATTATTGGAACCTTGTAAATAAAAATAGATTTTAGGAGGACACGAAAATGGCAAAACGTATTTTTATCAGCTTCGCAATTGAGGATGAAAACCTCAGAAATATGCTTGTTGGACAAGCAAGGAATGATAACTCCCCATTTGCGTTCGTAGACATGTCTGTAAAACAGCCGTGGGATCATGCTTGGAAAACACAGTGCAGAACAAAAATCAAGGGTTGCAACGGCGTAATAGCGATAGCTACAAACAACTCCAGAAGTGCCGACGGTCAGATTTGGGAAATCAACTGCGCGCGCGAGGAAGGAATACCCGTGTGTGGTGTTTGGGGGCACTCCAATCAAACACCGACTATAAAGGCTATGGACGGTGTCAGAACAGTTTATTGGACTTGGGATAACATCAAAAATTGGCTTGCCACATTGTAGATCGGCTTTCTGATACAAAGGAGGGTGCGCTATGGTATTGTTTTGTGATTTTTTGATGGTTGTTGTGATTCATATTATCTGCATGGCTACCGATGCCGGGTTTAGGGAGTTTTTTCTTTTTGCGATTCTCAACAATTATAACCAGTACATAGATAGAGTAGAAAACCTTGATAAAAGTAAAATACCATTTTTAGATATTGCTGCGCATGGGCGAGGATTAAGGTTGCGACTTCGCACTTATTTGAGCTGTTATATCTTCTTTTTCATCTTTGTTGCATTTTGTAAAATCAGCGTCTATCTCTTTTCTTGGTCGTCGATTGTGATGGCGTTGTTGCCTGCAGTTTACTGCGCGATAACGCCTATTTTTAATCGGGTTATGTGTTTGTATCAAGGGGTAAAAAAATCGCAAAACTCGAAAAAAGAAAAGATAATTAGAGCAATAGGCTGGTTGTTATCAGTTATGATTGCCGCCCCTGCATTCTACTTTATATTTATTACTTCAAGTTTTTCATTTTGGCAAAATATCTTGATTGCGATAGCCTGCTATGCCGTTCTTTATCTGTCGGCCTGGATAGAGAATGTCGTTTTTTCCATTGGGAGAAAATATCACGAAGTTCCATTTGGAGACAGTGCCGACGATAGCTGCATCCTTTATTTACGTTCATTCAAAGACGATAAAATGAAGATGTATTTCCCGTTCGTTTCGGAAGAAAACCTATTGTCGCTTACTCTATTTCCGCGAAGCACCTTTGAAGAAGTTGTTTCGCAAGGTGTATTTACTTTTGGAGAGTTAGTAGCTATGGGACGCCCTGACGAGCCGATTCAGAGGTTTGGGGCATTGAAAACATACTCGTCGAATGAGGAATGGCAAGCGTTGGTGCAAAAAACTGCCGCGAAATCGAAAATGATCATATGTGTAGCAGCCAATACAGGGGCTTTTGAATGGGAGATGAAATTAGTCAAAAGTATGGGGCTACAGCATAAAACTGTAGTTCTTGTGCCTCCGATAAATGATGAATCAGCATTTTACCGATTGTTTCAAGCGTTGATAACATTTCGTACATCCGACGAAAATGATGATTATATCGGTCGCCTTGAAGATGCTGATTTTTCACTTGCAATGGCTCCGTCTTTTTCTATTGCTGAGAATGACGAAATCAAGTGGGGCATATATGCGGGGAGAGACTACGGTGCATATATGTTAGTGTTATTATTGTATGGAATAATATTCCCTAAAATTCTCAACGATCAGAATACTGGTGTTAGGACTAATTTGCCTCCAATATCGACAAAACCAAAGCGGATCCCTGCCAGAGAATCAATTACTCTGATAAAAAACAGAAAGATGTTGACCTTTGCCGAAAATGATAATTTTCTTGAAGCCATAATAGAATGCGAGAAGCTGTTGAGCAGCGAGCAGGGTGACATATTTACAATGCTGCGTTTTACTTACGGAAAATTACTTTGTTGTGCAGATCGGAACAATGAGGCGCTCAAAGAATATCTATGGTTGGAAGAAAAGTGCAGAAGCATGGATTGGGTGTGGACTTATTCTGAGATCACGGGCATCCCTTTTGCACAAGAGGCAAAGCTATTTCGGGCAGATATCCTGCGTGATGTTATTGAAATATGCAGGAAAATTGATGACATCAAGGGTTATAATGAGGCGATTGGTTTATTGTTGGGAATAGGTGAAGATATTTTCGACAAGAAGATTATTGCAGAAGCACATTATGATTTTACTCTTTGGTATCAAAAACACGAAGAGGCTATTGAACACGCCACAAAAGCAAAAAAGCTTTATAAGGAATTAGGCAACTTTGAAAAGGTCGCGAACTGTTGCGAAATTCTATCCAGAGTATATGAGCGCTTAGAACACTATGAAACGGCGTTGCATTATGCCCAAAAGGCTCAGGGAATGTATTTTCAGCTAGAAATTGTTGGAGATGAAAGCGACTTGGATGAACGTGTGAAAGTGTTGGCTGAAAAATGCTTGACGTGATAAGCAGCCAATAACGCAAAAAACGGGAAAGGGCGCAAGTGTGGTTACAAGACAAAATTATAATGTGATTATCGAAAAAGCTGAAATTACTTTGTCAGAAGGAATGGTCATAAACATGAAAACTATAGAAACAGAACGGCTGATTTTACGCGGTTGGCGGATCGGCGATTTGGATGACCTCTATGAATACGCAAAAAATCCGGATGTAGGTTCGATGACGGGCTGGGAGCCCCATTCAAGCAAGGAAGTATCTTTAAGCTTTCTGAAATCTTTTATTGAAAATGATGAGAGGTGGGCGATCGTATTAAAGGAAAACGGAAAGGTCATTGGCTCGTTGAAGATATATCCCGACAGGGATCGCGGAAAATATGACGCAAGATATATAAATTATGTTCTTTCGGCCGATTACTGGGGGCGGGGGATAATGACAGAGGCTGTAAAACGCGTTATAAAATACGCTTTTGAAGAGATGAATATCGATTTGATATCTGTTTTCCATTATCCTCATAATATTCGCTCCAAGCGCGTCATTGAGAAGTGCGGTTTTCAATATGAAGTCACACTCAGGCAGACATGCAAAATATATGACGGACAAGTTTTCGATGCTGTTTGCTATTCTATATTAAAATCTGAATATTGCGGAGAATAAGCATTCCGGGCTTTGGCGGAATGGCTTACTCGCCGAGGCCGGCAATAAAGCTATTGCGCGCCGCGCCGCTTTATGCTATACTGCGGAAAGACTTAATAATTTTGATTGAGGAAGGGGTATGCGTTATGAGCCGCGGCGGAAAGGAAGACGTGCGATGTTTAACGGTCTGCGCGAAACGATACGGGCGTACAAGCTGCGAGACCCGGCGGCGAAGAGCGGGATCGAGATATTTTTGCTCTATCCCGGCATACACGCCTATATAAGCTATAAGCTGGCGCACTGGCTGTACAGGCGGCGGCGGTATTTCCTCGCCCGCGCTGTCAGCCAGTGGTCGCGCTTTGTGACGGGCATAGAGATACATCCCGGCGCCGTGATAGGCCGGCGGCTTGTCATAGACCACGGCACGGGCATAATAATCGGCGAGACCGCCGAGCTGGGCGACGACGTGCTGCTGTATCAGGGCGTTACCCTGGGCGGAACGGGCAAGGACACGGGCAAGCGCCATCCGACGATAGGCAACAACGTGCTTATCGGCGCGGGGGCAAAGGTGCTGGGGCCGTTTAAGGTCGGGGACAATTCGCGGATCGCCGCGGGAGCCGTCGTGCTCAAGGAGATCCCGCCGGATTCAACGGCGGTCGGCGTGCCGGCGCGCGTAGTCAGAGTAGCGGGGGTGCGTCCTGACTTCGCCTCCGAGCTGGATCAGGTGAATATGGCGGACCCCGTCGCGATAGAGCTCTCCGCCGTCCGCGAGCAGCTCGATGTCTTGGAAAAAAAGCTCCTTGAGCTCGAGAGCAATAAGAGCTGATTCAAGCCGCCGAAACGGCGGTCGGGCTGTAAGCCCGAAAATATAAATCCGGGAGCTGTTACGATTGAAGCTTTATAACTCGCTGTCTTTGTCTAAAGAAGAATTTAAGCCGCTCGTGCCCGGCACGGCGACGATTTACGACTGCGGGCCGACGGTGTACAACTACATACATCTCGGGAACGCCCGCCCGATAATCGTCTTCGACGCGCTGCGCCGCTATCTCGAATACCGGGGCTGCGCCGTGACGTATGTGCAGAATTTTACGGATATTGACGATAAGATCATAAACCGCGCGGCGGCGGAGGGGGTCTCGTCGGCTTCCGTCGCCGAAAAATATATTTCCGAGTATTTTAAGGACGCGCGCGCGCTCGGCGTCCGGGACGCGGATATCCACCCGCGGGCAACCGAGACCGTCGCGGATATAATTGAGCTCATTGAGACGCTTATCGGCAAGGAAAAGGCGTACGTCTCCGGCGGCGACGTGTATTTCAGGGTGGACGCGTTCCCCGAATACGGCAAGCTGTCACACCAGCCGCGCGACGCGCTGCTCGCCGGCGCGCGCGTCGAGGTGTCTGAGATAAAAGAAAACCCGATGGACTTCGCGCTGTGGAAGGCGGCGAAGGAAGGGGAGCCGTTCTGGGAATCCCCGTGGGGCCGGGGCCGCCCCGGCTGGCACATCGAATGCTCCGCGATGATACGCCGGTACTTGGGCGACACGATCGATATTCACTGCGGCGGGCAGGATTTACTGTTTCCGCACCACGAGAACGAGATCGCGCAGTCCGAGGCGGCGAACGGGCTTCCGTTTGTCCGCTGCTGGCTGCACAACGGGATGATAACGGTTGACAATAAGAAGATGGCGAAGTCCGGCGGAAACTTTTTTACGGTGCGCGAAGCCGCGGCGGTCTACGGCTATGACAATATACGTATGTTTATCTTGATGAGCCATTACCGCAGCCCCGTAAACTATTCCGAAAAAATACTGACGCAGGCGACGGCGGCGCTCGACCGCATAAAAACCGCCCGCGCGAACCTTATATTCATAGCAGAGAACGGCGCCGACGGCGACGCGACCCTGAAAATCCCCCTCGAAGCTTACCGCGAACGCTTCATAGAGGCGCTTGACGACGATTTTAACACCGCCGACGCCATTTCGGTGATATTCGAGCTCGTGCGCGAGGCGAACACCGCTCTCGCGGCCGATTCGCCGTCCAAAAAGCTGGCGCGGGAAATCCTCGCCGTGCTCGACGAGCTGATAAACGTGCTCGGCCTCATATACGGCGAAACAGAGGAGATCGACCCCGAAGCGGAGCGGATCGAGGCGCTTATCAAAGAGCGCGGCGAGGTGCGCGCCGCGAAAAACTGGGCGCGCGCGGACGAGATACGGGATATTTTGCGTGATATGGGCGTTGCCGTTGAGGACACCCCGCAGGGGGCGAAGTGGAAGCGCGTCCGATAATAAGGGAGCTGAAATGCTGTTTTAACCGTCGCCTCTCTCGCCGATATGAAACTGATCCGCCACCTGTTGAAATACGTCGGTCAAAACCGGGTCAAAATGAGTTCCCCTGCCCTCAAGGATGATGTTGACGGCTTCCTCGTGGGAAAATGCCTTTTTGTAAGGGCGCTCGGACGTAAGCGCGTCGTACACGTCGGCGATCGCCATGAGCCGACCTTGCAGCGGTATGTCCTCCCCCGCCAGCCCGGAGGGATAGCCGGAGCCGTCCCATTTTTCCTGATGCGTCCCGGCGAAAATTTTGGCGTGCTTGAGGAAAGCGCTTTCCGACGTGCTTTCCTCAATTTTTTCAATGATCGCCACACCGAAGGTCGTGTGTTTTTTCATCTCGTCAAATTCCTCCGGAGTCAGCTTCCCAGGCTTGTTCAGGATATGATCGCTGATGGATATTTTCCCTACATCGTGCAGCTGCGACGATTGCAGGAGCAGCCCGATGTCCCAGTCCGCCATTTGCTCCCGGTAAAGTCCCAAGTCCTCGAGCGCGGACACCATGACCGAAAGCCCGTGCTGCGTGCGCTCTACGTGGCCTCCGGTAATGTCGTCGCGGCTTTCAACGAGATCGGCAACCGTTTTGAGGATCGCGCTTTGCAGCTCCAGCACCTTCTCGGTTTTTTCCTCGACCATCTTTTGCAGGTTTTCGTTGAAATTCTGTAACCGTTCCCGCTGTTTTTTCAGCGTATGCGCCTGAGCCTCCAGCTTGTGCTTCTGGCTTTCGACCGTCAGGTGGAGCTCGACGCGTTTTAGCAGAAGCGGCGGCAGGAACGGTTTGGAGATATAATCGACGGCGCCGAGCGTCAGGCCCTCCAATTCCGATTCGGAATCGCTTTTTGCCGTCAAAAAAATCACTGGGATGTCCCGGGTGTCCGGGTCCGCCTTGAGAAGCTTGATCGCCGCGTATCCGTCCATCTCCGGCATATCGATGTCCAAAAGGATCAGCGCCGGAGTGTTGCGCTCCAAGAGGTCGAACATTTTTGCCGCGGACGGAACGGTAAAAACATCAAAGACCTCCGAAAGCGCGATCTTCGCGATTTTCAGGTTGGCGACGTTGTCGTCCACGATCATCACCACCGCGCGGGACTCTTGCTCAGGGTTCAAATTTTCATATAAATCGTACATTGTGTTTTCTCCCTTCACTTCAATTGGGTCCGCCGGCCGATTCCGCGGCATTCGCCGCGTCCAGCAGACCGTCTACCATTTTTACGGCCTCGTCAAATTCGGAAATTATCGCGCAATCTGAAATCATTCCGAGCGTTGTCCCGAGCTTTGAATGGGCGTATCCCGACAAAAGCCTTTCCAGCAGCTCGTCCACCGCGCCGACGTTTTCTTTTATAAGCGCCTCCTTCAACAGCAGCAGCGAGTCCTTGTCCACCGTGTCGGCATCGGCGAGGTCCCGTCTGTCAAAGCCGCTTCTTCTTTCACGCCCCTCTCGGCGGTCAGAGCTTTTGCGGCGATCCGATCTTCTTCGTTCCTTCGCCGCCGATAAAGCGTCGCGAATACGCGACACCAGTATGGAAAGACTCTCACAAAACACATTCAGCCTTTCGCGTATAAACGCTATATCACCGCGTTTTCCCGCCGCCTCCAGCTCGGCGGCGGCCTCAGACAGGGCGGCGGCGCCGATGCTGGCCGACGCGCTTTTCAGGGCGTGCACCTGTGTGGTAAACAGCGCGAGCCCGTCCTCGTCGGGAGCCTCCCGCAGCAGCTCCAAGCGTTTGGAGGCGTCCTGACAATACAGGGACAGAACCTCCTGGTACTGCCGGGGCGAGCCGCCCGTCATGACGGTACCACGCTCCGTATCCACGCCTTCAATTAAAAAATCCGCGTCCGGCAAGGCTGCTTCGCGTTTGTCCGCCGGGCTGTCCGATTCCTGCTTTTCCGGCGGGATCCACTTCTCGACAAGCTCGTTTAGCTTGGATATGTTGATAGGCTTCGCGAGATAATCCTGAAAGCCGTTCTCTAAAAACATCTCTCTCATACCGGACACCGCGTTGGCGGTCAGCGCGATAATGGGGACCTCCTGAAAGCGCTGCTCCGGAAGGGCGCGGATAGCCGCGACCGCTTCTATCCCGTCCATCCCCGGCATCATATGATCCATAAAAATCAGATCATAGGAATTTTTCCTCACGCGCGAGACCGCCTCCGCGCCGCTCGCGCAGCAGTCGATCCGCGCCTGATAGGGCGCAAGCAGACCTTCGGCTACCTTCAGGTTCGTGGCGATGTCGTCCACGATCAAAAGCTTCGCCTTTGGCATAATAAATTGGATACCGCCGTCCTTCATTTCGTTTTTAGCCACGTCGCCGGCAATTTCGTTCAGCGCGTTCGCAATGGATATGGAATGCGCCGGCATAGCGATGGAGCGGACATTTTCCCGGACGACGTTTTCCACGGACTCCGCCAGCAGGATCAGCGTGGAATCGAGGCACAGCTCCTGCATCATTTTATAAACCTTCTCAAATAAATGCGCCGCCGCGAAAACAAATTGATAGCTCCCGGTTTCCGCAGCTTTCATGAAATCATCCAAGCTGACTACATTCTTATAGGGAACGCCAAGGCTCTCCAGGGTGCGGGCAATGGAGGCCGCATAAGGAACGCGCGGCTCGCAGAGCAGGACGCGCTTTGTTTCCGGCGAGCTCACGGCGGCAAACGGTTCAGGATTTTTGATTTTCTGCGGAAGCACGGCGGTAAACGTACTGCCCTTGCCGTACTTGCTGCGGACGAGGATGTCGCCGCCCATCATATCGCAGAGGTTTTGGGATATGGCAAGCCCCAGCCCCGTCCCCTCGATGCTCCGGTTTCTATGCGTGTCGATCCGGGAAAAATCGCCGAACAGCTTGTCCATATCCTCTTCCTTTATGCCCACGCCCGTGTCGGAAACCTCAAAACGCAGCGTAATTGCCTCCTCCGAGTCCCGTATTCCCTCCACGGTTATGCAAACCGTTCCCTCCTGCGTATATTTCACAGCGTTAGAAAGAAGGTTCAACAGGATTTGGCGCACCCGGGTCTCGTCGCCGATTATTCTGCGGGGCAGCCTGCTGTCAAGATTGACGGTAAACAAAATGCCCTTTTCGATCAGACGCATCCGGATAATGCCGATAACATCGTTTATCAACGACGCGAATTCGTACTCTACGGGGATAAGCTCCAGCTTCCCGGATTCTATCTTGGAAAAATCCAGAATGTCGTTGATAATGGACAAAAGGTTGGTGCCTGCCTGCCGTATTGCCATCGCGTCCTCGCGGGCGCTGTACGGCAGCTCTTTTCGCAGCAGCAATTCGGACATACCGAGGATCGCGTTCATCGGCGTTCTGATTTCATGGCTCATATTGGCGAGAAAGATGCTTTTTGCCTCGGCGCCGCGTTCGGCCTCAAGCTTTGCCTGAAAAATGGGGGTGACGTCGCTGATGTCGATGAATTTACCCTCCATATCGCTGTGCAGGTCGTCGGCGACAATTTTGAAATAGCGGCTGCCGGAATCTCCGCTCAACGCCAGCTCCTTTGTATCCTCATAAAATCCGTTGGAGTTCAAAACGTCGAAAATCATCAGCTTCATTTCCGTTTCAAGGAACAGGTCGATAAGCGGTCTGCCCACTACCAGCTCGGAATTCTCGATATGCGCCATATGCGCCAGCGGCCGGCTGATGTACGTCACCCGGCCTATACCGTCCACCAGCGCCATCAGATTTGGCGTCGTCGCCATCAGCGTGCTGAAGCTATTCAGCGCGCTGGCTGCGCGGCTGCTTTTTTCGGTGGCAAGCCGGGAAAGCATCAAGGAAGAAATACTGGCGTACACGGTGATGATCCAATTGATTATCATGCCATCAATGGAGGTCTCTCTGTTTAAGAGCGGAGCTCCGAGCAAAATCAGAACTAAGACGGCGCCGTGCGCCAAAACCAGGAACAGAAAAAACTTTCGGTAATCGCAATAAGCCGCGCCAATGCCGCATATGACGAGGTAAACAAGGAAGTAGTAAGCCGAGCCGCCGAGAAAGACCGTTCCCGCCGTATAAAAGATAAAGATAGTCGTGGGAATTAAAAAAGCCAGTATCGAAATCTTTTTCACATACAGTATCAGAAGAAACATGATCATGCTGGCGAAAAGGCCGAACCCAAACAGCGTCACCGCCCGGACATAAAGCCCGTGGCGGATATATTCCGGCAGACATACAAACATAAAGGCCACCATACTGAACGCGGCAAACAGGCTGGCCGCCTGAAGATAACTGGCGTCCGTGTTGTTAGCCCATATTTTTTTGATATATTGCAAGGCGGGTATGCTGCACAGGAGCAGCGCGACGCAAAACGCCAAGGGGATGATAAGGCCGGCATAGTTCCCGCTGCGGATGTAATCGGGCACGTAAATCAAGGCCAGAACGACCATGCTGCACAGGGTAAAAACAACGGATATCCGAAAATAGCCCTCCGTGCCGTTCCTCTTATTATTCACGGGACTCCGCCCTCCCTTCATATGTATCATCCTCCGGAATATCTCCGGCCATGACGAGCCTCACGGCGGCGGGAATGATTTTGACTGTTATATTCGTATCAAGCAAGATTTCTCCGTCCAGCTGCAGCACGAGCGGGTTCTCGGAGCGGACGGTGATTTCGGACTCTACGATATACGAGATATGCGGAGGGGATTTATTGTGTTTTTTATTGATGCGCTCCATACCGAAGCGGATGACGTTAAACGGGGTCACGCTTTTTGACAGCTCGACGTTGATACGGCTGTCATCCGGCATAGCGGGGCCCGCGCCGTTTTTGCCGCCGTCATAACAGGGGGCGGTGGAAATGGCTATCGCCGCGTATTGCCCGCTGGCGTCCTTGCCGTCGATCAAAACGGTGTAGCTCTGATTTTTGATTTTGAACGCGAACGACGAGATCAGCACGCTCGCAAAGAATATCAAATTGTGCATAAATTTACGGGTGCGCGAAGAGGCCCGGTTCCAATACCGCGCGTACCGCGCGTTCAGCTCCGCCGCCTTGTGGACCATGTAGGCGTCTATGCCGATCGTGCAGGTGTTCAACGCGTAGCTGCTCCCGCAGAGTATCGCGTCGGCGGGGATCGTCCGCGAGCGGATCTGAGCTTCGATGTCACGGAACAGCTCTTCTTTTTTCGCTCCGAACGTGCGTACAAAATCGTTGCTGTTCCCGTAGGGGATGACCGCGAGCTCCGCGTTGGGGAGCCCGATGACCCCGTTTAAGCAGTCGAACAGGATGCCGTCTCCCCCGACGGCGTACACGCGAATGATCGCGCCGTTTCCGGCCTTCTCCGCGTATTCTCTGATTTTGCCGATGGCGGCTCTCGGAAAGCGGGAGACGTAAATTTCGTAATCCGCTGAATCCGGCGCGTCAAAGCAAGAATGGATATCGCGTATAATTGCGTCCATATACGTTTTACGCCTGAAGGACATCGGATTTATGATAAATAAATGCTTAGTTACAGTGCTTTTAATATTCTCTATGCTCATAAAGTCTCTGTCGGAAGCTTTGCTTGTTCCCATTTTCATAACCTTCCTTTCTCTCTTATATGGCATTGGCTTGCGGTCTTGGCTTGCGGTCAATGTAACCTGTTCTCCAAGGTGTTACATTCCCAATCAACGCTGAATTCATAAGCGCAAATGGGATATGGACTGACCGGCCGCAGGGCAAAAAGCAAGCACCCGCGGGGCTGCCTCCCCGGCAAATACAATAACAAAAAGCCAATGTAACACCTTGGAGAATGTGTTACATTGGCTTTGTCACTAAAGGAGGTAATCGTTATGGCAGCTACCCAACCGATCCGAAAGAAGCATCAAGTCCGTGAGATCGCGGCGTATTATCTGAAACGCGGGGAGATCCGCAACCACGTGCTCATCGTGATGGGCGTCCACACCGCCCTGCGCATCGGCGATCTTCTGCGCCTGACGTGGGACGACGTTTACGACTTCGAGCGCGGGCGCGTTCGCGACAGCGTGAGCGTTACCGAGAAAAAGACCGGCAAGTCCAAAATCGTCGCCCTAAACGACCGCATCCGCGCCGCCCTCACGCTGTACGCTCCCGCCGCGAAGCGCGGGAACGCGCTGATCGAGAGCCGCAAGGGGACGGGCGCAGCTATCAGCCGCATTCAGGCCTACCGCGTGATACGCGCCGCCGCCGAAGCCCTCGGCTTCGCCGCGCGCGTGTCCTGCCACTCGCTCCGCAAGACGTTCGGCTACCTCGCTTGGAAGTCAGGCGTAAGCCCCGCCGTCATTATGGAAATATATAATCACTCCTCCTTCGCCGTCACAAGGCGTTATCTCGGCGTCTCGCAGGACGACAGGGACGAGGTTTACAGAAAGCTCGCCGGAGTCGTATGAGCTTGCCGCCGCTGGCAGTATAGCACGCCGTTTCATATAATACAAGTTAAAATCAGGCGGCATACTTTTTTGTGACGGCTGAATACAACAAACCTCCGGCGGAAATACTCTCCATATGAATTTGCCTTTTATGGCATTTGTCGTTGGGGAGGATTTTAGTCATGATCGGCAAGGTTGA